>NZ_DAMADT010000005.1:0-75532 GCF_031997925.1 Lachnoclostridium sp.
ACCGCTTCACTTGTATTAGGATAAATACCACATCCGAACATAATGTTTTTCTTACCTTGTACAAACAAAGGAGTAGGTATGTTTCTCTGAGTAGAATAATCTAGTCTTCCATCCTTAACATCAAAGCTAACCATATCAACACCTACAAGATAGAAACGAAATCCTTCGGGCAACTCAGTATTGTCATTATCTGTAACCACATTATCTGTAAATGAATAAAATTTACCTCCTGTGATTACACAATCTTGTAGCCAATAATTGTACTCCTTATCATTACTAATAAGATTAGATATGGTGTTATCTCCATTTTTTCCATATACATATTCCATGGTCAAACCATCAGGATCTAATCCTTCCATATAACATATGGAATTATTAACAAAATCTCCTCTTTTCCTGGCATTTGTAACAGGATTCACTTCGCCTATGAACGTATCTCCAAAGGAAATTACATTTTTTACTGTATCCCTTTTACTTCCTTTTGGTTTACTTTCGTCACCACACAGGTTAGTAATAAATATTCCGTCAGAACCTGTCCAGCCACTAAATCTACTTATTAAAGCTGTCCAATCTCTAGCAGGTTCTACGTAATAACCATGATCTGCACTTACAAATTGTATTTTACTCAACCCTAATCGGAATTCATAACCATTTACATAACCATAAGTTCCTTTACCAGGACCACCACATATGGATAACTTAATGTAACGAGCATACACAGAAGGAAAACGAATTAATTCACCATTTACTAAAGTAGTTATCTCTTCATTTTTGCCTTTTGCTTTGTTTAACTCATAACAACCTAGCTCTATCCAATCAAATGTATTTAAGCTATAGTATAATTTAAATTTCTTAATACCAGCATTAAGTTTAGATGGTTCATTATAGTTGATAAGATCAATACCCTTTATGCAGGTACACATATTTAAGTCAAATATCATGTCCTTAAGAACTGGGCCAAGCTTACTCAAATACATTGTGTTCTCGTCTAGAATCTGCTCTCCATCTTCTAGTCCGTAGTTTGATGTAAGAACATCCATTTCTGGATCCAATGCTCTTGCATATAGATAAGAATCTTGTTTCGGTTCGCTTCGATATAAGAAGAATCTCACCTGGCTTAATCCATATCTTGTTTGTCCCTCAATATACTTACCATGGCAACCTTCTGCACTTTCAATATCTGGCACAATTTTAATATATCTAGCGGATAACCCATTGAAATTAATTGGTGAATTTTTGCCGTCATCTAAATTTGTAGCTTTCAAATTAGGTTTTCCGTTGGCACGAGCAAATGTGTAAGGATATCCCTCTCCCTTAAATTCAAAGTACTCTTCATTATCATAACTATAATAAATTTTAGCTTTTTTAATTCCAGCTTCAAATCCATCCGTTTGATTAAAATTCCATACAGACATATAACCAAGACGTACTATGCTTCCCAAATCAAAACCAATCCAAATATCTTTTGTAATGTCTTTCTCGGTTAACCAAGTAGCTTCTAAATCAACTCCACAAGTATGAGACATTCCACCATATCCACTCATATCAGAACCATTAACAACATTTTGGGGCTGTCGAATATAGGTTCCTTCCTTTGCAAATGCCTTGGCCTCAATAAACTTACCATGAATCACAGAATAATCCTCCTTCTAGTCATTGTAGAATGCCCATTTCTTGCGAGCTAATTGAATCAATATTACAAATACTCCTACGATGCAAAGCATAAGCCATGACATTGCTGAAGCATATCCTTGCCTTCCTACTGTAAAACCAGTTTGATAGATGTAATAACCTAGATAATTCGTATTATATTCTCCACCTGTCATTAACATTGGTTGAACAAAAATCTGGAAAGCTCCAATGGTTGAGGTTAATAAATTATAAAATAGTATTGGGGATATGGACGGCAATGTTACGCTTTTGAATTTTGTAAAGGCGTTTCCTCCATCTACAGCAATAGCTTCATATAATTCAACTGGTACATCAGTTAATGAAGATAAGAAGATAACTACTGTACCACCTACACTCCACATACCCATGATTGCCAAACCTGGTGTAGCCCAAGTATAATCATGGAACCAGTCAGGCCCTTCTATACCAAATAGGCCTAAAAACTCATTCACAACTCCAGATGAACCAAGTAGTTGTTTCCATAAGAATACAACTGCAACAATTGTTACCAATGTTGGAATATAATATAGTGCACGGAAAAACTTTCTTCCACGAACTTTAGTGTTTAAAAGCATAGCTAGATACAATGCAAACAAAAGATTCAATGGAACACTGATACAAACAAACTTAATTGTATTCCCTACACTTTCCCAAAAATTCGGATCCTGTAAGATAACCTTATAATAATCCAAGCCCCTGAAATCCAGATTCATATTCGTTGTTGTTGCATTCGTAAATGACAAATATAATGAATAAAACAACGGAAAAGCCATCAATACTACAAAACCGATAATCCAAGGAGATGCAAAGAGATATCCCATTATAGTTTCTCTCTTACTATATTTTTTCATCTTAGTCTTTTTTGACTTCTGTTTCGTTACTAAATTTTCATTCATTGAAGATTTTTTTATTTCACCCATTAATTTACCTTCTCATATCATATTCTTTGTTAATAAGTTTCCTTTAACTGCACAATAGCACTTTGAATTCTCTCTAGTGTTTCCTCTAGGGATCTCTTATCTGAAACATAGTCTGTTAAACTATTTTGAACTTCTCCAAACCAGTTTGGTGCATCATAGATATACTGGTAAGGCTTACGATAATCCATTTCATTAAACACTACTTTTTTCACCGGATCTTCAGTTTCTCTAATAAATGCATCGCATACTTTTTTATTAGCTGGCATATTGCCTGTCACAGTAAGAACTTCTTTCTGAATTTCTTCTGATGTTAAGAATTTTACAAATTCAAATGCTGCTTTTTGAACTTCTTCACTTTCTTTACTAAGACGATTGGAAAGTTCTAAAGAAAATCCGCCAGAAAAATTATATCTGTTTTCCTCAACGTTATTATAAGGAACTGGTGCAGCACCTAAATTTATTTTGCTATCACCCAAAGCATCATTTTGCCAAGGAATTTCATTAGTAGATACGATAATACCTACTAAACCAGACCAGAATAAATTGGTTGTATTATCTCCTGCCGTATCAACAAATGCATTCACTTTAGCCTGAGACAATGTGTGAGTTAATTCATACCATGTTTCAAATCCTTTTTTTACACCTTCATTGGTAGAAACCATTGGATTATCTTCTGCATCAAAGAAATCACCACCATGAGTAAAGACTAGATTCTCTATTTTAAAATTACCAATATTAACATCAAATCCTAACTGAGTGATTTTACCTGACTTGTATACTGTAAGCAATTCCTGATATGCTAATAATTCATCATAAGTTTGTGGCGCTCTTACGTTGCCATTCTCATCTAATAAGTCGCTTGGTTTACCTGTAATTGTAGTTCCAGTCTTTTGGCCAACTTTCGTATTCGTCCAGTCCGTGTCTGTAGTATCTTTTAACTGATTCACAATATCGATATTATAATAAAGAACTCGATTATCTAAACTATATGGAACACCATATACATTTTCCTTATATGTCATAGGTAATATGTCTTGGCTAAAGAAAAATTCCTCACCTGTATTATATGTATCATCAAAGAAAGGTGTAAGATTCATTGAAACACCGCCTCTAGCTCTATCACCTGTATCTTTAATTGTTTGGAGATAAATATCAGGTCCAGCTTGGTCTGTCATTGCTGTAGTAATCTTGGTGAAATAATCCCAGAAAGAAATTCCAGTATAATTAATATTGATATTTGGGTTTCTTTCTTCAAATCGATCAATCACTGATAACATCCATTCATAATTCGGATCACCTTCCGGAAAAATAGACCAAAAGTTAAAATTAATATTCCCGTCCTTATCAATCTTATCTGATTTCGAACTGCAGCCGCTTAACAAACACATTGCTGATAAAATCATCATCATTACTAAACATAATTTACGATTTTTATATACTTTCATAAAAAACCCTCCTTATTTATCCTTACTTATCATTATATTAACCTTTTACAGCTCCTGCTTTCACACCTTCTAAAAAGTACTTCTGACAAAAAGTAAAAATTATCAAGTTTGGAATCATGGATATGACGGAGCCTGCCATTAGTAATCCCCAGTTTGTACTTAATTGACTTTGAAATGCTCTTAATCCCAAAGCAACCGTAGTTAAACTTTGGTCATTCACATAAATCAACGGTCCTAAATAATCATTCCATGAGTATAAGAATGCAAAAACTGCTACAGTGGCAAGAACTGGTTTGGATAATGGAACCATAATATTAGCCCAAATTCTTATTTCACTAGAGCCATCAATTTTTGCCGCTTCAAAAATTTCCTTTGGTATGGCCTTATAGAATTGCTGTATCAATATAATATTCCCAGCTCCTCCACCCAAGAAAGCAGGTAGAATTAATGGTATCCATGAATTAGTCATACCAAATGCACTATACATCTTAAACGTAGGTATCATTAATATAAATGATGGTAGAATCATTGTTACCAACATAAGTGAATAGAAAAAATCTCTTCCCGGCCATCTAAGCCTTGCAAAAGAATATGCGACTATAGAAGAAGAAAGTAATGTACCTATTACTGTGAGTCCCGTAACAATTCCACTATTCACAAAGTACCTCGCAAATGGTATTGTTCTAAAAACATCTATGTAATTTTCCCAACGCCAAGTATCAGGAACCAACTGTTCTAAGAATCCAACAGTTGTCATAATCTCTGTCTCTGTTTGTAGTGAAACAGATAGCATCCAAACAAATGGGAATAGAAAAAAGATAGCGAAAATAATTAACTGAGATATTACAAGTGTTTTCATAATTAACTCTTTTCGCTTCTTATTCTTTCTTGCTTTGTTCATTCTAGATTCAAAATCAGTCATGTTTTTCATCACAGCCCCCATTAGCAAAATTATTACAAGTTAGTCATCAACTTTTACAAGTGATGTTATCACCTAAAAATATCAATGTCAACAAATAATCTGCTTTTTTTTTCTAGAAATATATAAAAACTTGATAAACTTGATAAAGTTAACGCTTATTTAACAGCATTTTTTTACAATTTGCACAACATTTTTCCCATTTTTTTAAAACACAACCACCTTTTATACCAATTTGTAAACTATCATCCTTATATTTGAGTACTCACTGTGTATATATATAGTGATTACTAATAGTTTAGCAACATATTTACAATAGATATTTTACATAATGCACAAATAACTTGTAGGAACCAACCAAGTTATAGTTGACAGTACGAAAAAAAATAATATAATTAAATCATAAGCATAAACATTCTATACAAGTTTATATACAAGTATGTATTTTATTTTTAGGGGGGGAACGATAAAGTATGAGCAGATATCTTTATCAAGAAATAAAAAAATATTTATTAGGTGTAATTAAAGAAAATCAAAGTATAGCAAATTACAAATTACCATCAGAGAATCAACTTGCACTAAAATTTGCGACTACAAGAATTACTGCCAAGCGTGCATTAACAGAACTTCAAGATGAAGGATACATTTATAGAATTCATGGAAAAGGATCTTTTATATCACCAGAGGTGGCAGCCAACAAAGAATTAAAAAACGATTTCATTTGTTTATTGCTTCCTAATCTAGAAAGCAAGTTTATTGCTACAATCGTAGATGGCGTAAAAATACATTTAAAAGCACACGGATTCCACTTAATAATAATAAGCGAAACAGAAGAAACATTAATAAAGAACAACCTAATCAGCCATATTATTGACCTTGGTGTGAAAGGAATTATTGTATTTCCTAACAGTCGAGCAAGATATAATAAAGATTTACTTGTACTTGCACTAAACAAATTTCCGGTTGTCTTTATTGATCGTACTCTACATGACTTTGATGTTAGTTCAGTGACCAGTGATCACTTAGAAATTGCTAAGAAAGCCGTCCAATTACTCATAGATAAAGGTTGCCAGAACATAGGTTTTATATCCATGCCGCCAGACTATTCTAGCAGCATTGCAAGACGTATTTCCGGATACGAAAAAGCCCATGTTGAAAATGAAAGAAAAATAATACTGAAAAATATGATCTATATTAAAAAAAATGATCCAAACCAATCAGAACAAATATTAGAGTTTTTGGAACAAAATAAAGATATGGATGGATTGCTTAGTTATGGCGGACAAGTTGGGCTTAATTTATATCGCGCAATTATTAAGACAGGTATCAGAGTCCCTGAAGAATTAAAGATAATTTTTATTGATGATGAATATACTGATTTTAATGATTTGCTTCCTTTTTCACCAACTTGTATTTCACAAAGAAGTTTTGAGATTGGTAAAAGTGCAGCAGAACTTATTACTAGTTATATTTCAAAAAAGGCTATAGCAAACGATAAGATACTTATCGATTGTGACATCATAGAACGACAATCAACTGGAGGTAACAGAGAATAATGAAACCAAAGATGATATTTTATTTTGCTTCAACCCACTGGGACAGAGAATGGTATAAAACAGTAGATGAATTTCGTTATATGCTTATTCCTGTTATGGATAAAGCTATTCACACATTACAAAACAATGAAGATTTTGAATTATTTACTCTAGATGGTCAGACTTGTATTCTTGAAGATTATCTAACCATTAGAGAAGAAAAATACATGGAGCTAAAAAAACTCATCCAAGATAAAAAGTTAGCAATTGGCCCTTGGTACACTATGCCTGACGAATTTACCCTCTCCTCTGAAAGTATTATTCAAAACTTACTTACTGGCCATAGAATAGCTAAACAGTATGGAGTGGAGCCACTCAAGTCAGGTTATGTTTGTGATACTTTTGGTCACGTAGCAAACTTTCCACAAATATTACGGGGATTTCAAATTGATAATGCATTAATAAGCCGTGGAACCAATGATAGTGAACTTGATTGCTTTTTTAATTGGACATCAAAAGATGGCTCTAGTCTTATCACTTTTAAAGCTCCAGAAGTATGCGGATATGGTTCCTATTACTTTGAAGTATTACATGAGTTTGCTCCAAACTACGAGGAGCATATAGATGAAATAACACAAAAATCAATTGAGTATGTTGAACGGGAACTTACTAGAACCACTCAACCTTACGTAATACTCATGGATGCAATGGACCATTCTACCATTCACGAATTTATGCCAGAAATTCTAGACAGATTAGCAAAACACTTTGAATGTCCTGTTGTTCAAAAAAGATTAGATGAATTGAGTAATTATATCGATGATGGACTTCCGGTAAAAGAAGGAGAGCTTAATTCACATTGTAAAGATAATATCATGCATAACAAATTAATTCCACACACTACTTCTTCTCGATATGATTTAAAAAAAGCAAATGATACCTGCCAAAATCTTATAGAACATTATGCCATGCCATGTGCTGCAATTAATGAAATTAATAACAAAGATTATATTTATTCTTATATTACCTTAGCCTATAAGTATTTACTCCTAAACCATGCCCATGATAGCATCTGTGGCTGCTCTATTGACGCAGTACATAAGGAAATGCTTACTCGTTTTAGCAAAACATACTATACAGCCAAAGAATATTTTACCCAATTTTGTTTAACAGAATTTAATAATGCCACATCAGAGGACGATCATTGTTACGTCAAAATATTCAATCCATTACCCTACGAATACCAAGGACTTATTGAATTTGATATCGATTTCTCTCCGAATTTTAGCACTCAAAATCTTCCCTATATCCGCTATGAGCAAAGAAATACCTTTCTCATTTATGACGAATCTGGAAATGAATTAACATATAATATCATAGAAGCTAGCAGAGGTAAACTAGGTAAACATCTAAGTGACAATAAAGATATATCCGACCCACATCGAGTTGCTCTTATTGCTACATTAAAACCTATGACCTTTACAAACTTTTATATTAAACCATTCGATAAGCCATATAGAATAACAGATCGTTTTACGAACTCTCCTAACTCTTGCGAAAATGAGTGGATTAAATTTGAAATTAATCCTATTGGCACAATTAATATCCTTGATAAAGAAACAGGATATCAATATAACAATCTTCATTCATTCATAGACGGGTGTGAAGCTGGGGACGGATGGTTCCATACAAGACCAATTAACGATACCGTGATATCCTCCCTTGGTGCTAAAATAAATATTGAAAAGACCTTTGATGGATACGCTGCCTGTAAATTTATAGTTAGATACGAGTTCTCTCTACCTAGCCAAAGAATCTTTGAATATGATTTCTCGCGACGTAGCGATTCCTATCAGCCATATATTATAAAATCAGAGTTTACGATTTCTCGCGTCTCTAAGCTAGTGACAGTCCTCACTGAAATCGAAAACAATGTCCGTGATCATCGTTTACAGTTACATTTGCCAACTAACGTTCCATCAGAATCCTACTTTGTAAATCAATGCAATCTAATTGTCAGACGTCAAGTAGGTATTGACCATAGCCATTATCTTTGGAAAGAAGCTGATATATCAGAATATCCTTTTGAAAATATGGCCTTTATCCGTAATCACAACAACGGACTTCTCTTTATTTCAAAAGGTGGCCTTCATGAAGTATCATGTATTGGGGATAAAGAAAACAGTATGGATATTACCATGCTAAGATGCTTTTGTAAAACTGTTGGAACGAACGGCGAAGTCGATGGGCAATTACAAGGAAGGCAAATTTTTGAATATGCATTGTTACCTATTTCCAATGAAACTGATAGTGAATTAGTTCGGATAAAAGATCAATATGTAAGTGGCTATAGAGAGTTTACCATTCCAAGTGGTACTATTACTCATAATGAAAGTGCTTTTACCTTCGAGTCAAAGGATATGGCATATATCACATGTATGCCTTCTCAAAATAAAGGCATTATAATTCGAAGTGCTAACTATTCAGACCAAAATAGCTCATGTACAATAACCATGACTAGAGATATAAAAAATGCTTATTTATGTGACTTTTTAGAAAACAAAATAGAATCTATAACGGTAAACAACAATGAACTGACTGTGTATGCATCACCGTATAAAATGATTAATATTCTTATTGAATTTTGACAAAATAAACCATCCATTTTCCATATAACACAAAAGCCCGCACAGCCACCCTCTCCAGGATGTCATGCAGGCTTTTTCATTAAGACTCCGCTATTTTGCAATAATCTATATCTAGGAGCAAAACAATTTGATCCATCGTCTCAAACATGGCAAAAATATTGCCACAAATGAAAGAAATCACCATTCGGGAACTTTCTATGTCTTTAAATGCTCCAGCAGCATGCTAAATGTGTGCAACAATTTGTGATACTTGTACTACCGAATACGCTATGTATATCTTTCAACAATAATATCTGTTCATTTCGTAAGTTCATATTCAGTTTCATTTGAATTGAACCATTATAACAAAGAATCGCAATTGATTCTGGGTTGTGTCCTGCCCATCCTCCCCATATTATCAACGCTTTTTTCAGAGCAACACTCCTCTCATTAAGTACTTATTTTTCAATTTTGAATACATTATAAAAAACAATTTCCTCTAACTTTTTCTTCTTTAATGGTTCTTTTTTATTAGCGGGGTACCCAAAAGCAAGTATTTCAGAGGCAATGCATGCTTTTGGCAAGTTTAATAGCATTGACATTTTATCAACGTCAAAATAGGATACCCAGGTTGATGCTATTCCATGTTCTAAGGCTGCAAGTGCCATATGTGTTCCGGGAATTTTTGTCTGATGCTCTTCCACATTTAAACATGAATAAATTTCATCATTCATATTTTCAATTACTTCTGTAATTTTTGGAAAACGTGCTTTTTGAATATCTCTTCCACCACATTCCTTTTCTACAATGCAGGTACAAAGAGCTATTAAAAAGCTGGCTGATTCTATCCATTTTTGGTTGTAAGCTATTTCTGAAACCTTCTTTATCATGTCTTTATCAATAATTACACCAAATATCCATGGCTGTTCATTACCACCTGAAGGAGATAATCTTCCCGCTTCAAGAATATACTTAATTATCTCCATAGATATATCCTCACCTGTAAAGTTTCTAATACTTGTTCTATTTCTTAATAGTTCTAATAACATATTTAACATCCTTTCTTTTTCCTAAAATAAATGTAATAATATGATTTTCAGTAAAATAAAAAAGCCGCAGATTTACTCTACGACTTTCACACTAAAAAGATTGTAAAATTCGCCTTGAGAGTAAATATAAAATCATAACTAAATATATTGGCATTACAAATAAACCGTTATTAATAAGCTATTAATAACCGCACACCAACCTATTTAATTTAATGATTTTATCTTAAATAAAGATAATAATTATTTTTATAAGAACTCTAATGTTTGAATTCTCTATAAATGTATACTGTGATCGCTTCGCATATTGATCAAATAAAATTCTCACAAACTGGAATTTATTACTATAATTGAGTTACATATTCATTGGCTTTGCTTCGACTTTTTAATATAACAATGTTTTTATCAGCATACGCATTTAACAAGTCGATTATCACTGGTCTACTAACAGAGTTGTAATTGTTTATGAAGGTAATAAATTCTTCATCCTCTTCATCTACCGACTCAAACCATGGCATATCTGTGCGTGCTTTCCCTTTTCTAGATTGTATACCTTCAAGACACACTTCTACTGGATAATCCAAGAAGAAAACAGTGTCACATGCTTGCAGCCGCAACTCAATGGTGGAACCGTAGTTCCCATCAATTATCCACGTTTCTTGTGCGAGTGTGCTTTGCAATTTTTCTTTAAATATGGATTTTTGAACTACAGTTCTGTCAGCATTCCAATAAAACATATCTAAATGAAACAACGGTAATCCTGTTGCTTTGTGTAATGCCTTAGAAAATGTACTTTTACCACATCCAGGGCATCCAATGACCATTTCCTTTTTCATTCTTCACCTCCATTCAAATTTAGCCCTTAGTATTAATCGTAGAGACGATAGCCTTGTAAGTGTAACTAATTCTTTGGTAATTACTTGCTTCGTAATTGTCATTTATAATTTTCCCTTTATATATCTTTGTCTTTCTGCTTCATTCTTTTCTCGCGTTCTAGTTCAGATGATTCCATCAGATGTTTTTTCACTAGTACTCGGAATGCATCAACCTGTTCCTTCGTTCCTAACACTCTTTTGGGGATGATATTGTATTGGTTCTTTGCTACCTCAAGGAAGAAGGACCCCGGGGACTCTAAATAGGAATGGTAATACTCCCATAAAACTTTAGACGAACCAAGGATATGCTCATTCAATATTTTGTCTTCTAAGAAGACAAAGTGTATCTCTTTTTGCTCGAGTCCACTTTTTTTATAGGAATATCCTGGTTGAATAAAATAAAGATATACATAGACAACCGTGACAAAAAAGTTAATTGAACCAAATATAATTGCTAACCATATGAACTTATTAAGTATGACTAAATCAATCATTACTACATACAAAAATAGAATCGTCAATATCATGGGCACCGATATCATCTTTGACAAAAACAGATATCTTCGAATAGCTCTTATCCATTCTCTTTTGGTATATGTAAACTTTAAATCAAACATTTAAATCCTCCTTATAATTGAATGAGTATTCCAATTGCTTTCACCTACATTTCAATTAGGCTTTTCCTACATTCTAATCTTTATCTGCACGAATCTACATATTTCAGTTTCATAAGCTTTCCCAAAGAACTATTTTAATAAGATCTACTCTTCTAAGGTCTTCCATGAAATATTAAAAGCCCTTCTCCATAAAGCTACATTTATGATTAGCGCTACCGGAATATAGATATAGATTCCAAAAGTCACCCTCTTACAAAGATAATGTATTAAACACAAAATACCCAAAACTAGCATAAGTAAAATTACGGCTCCTTGATTTCCTTCCTGCCCTGGTTCAAAGGGACGCGTAAAAGGTAACTCTATTTTTAATTTCTTAAAACAAATGACTGTATAGATAAAAATATTTAGAAGTACCACGATTAAGTCTGGTATAATACGAGCCCCAAATATCCAAGTAAAAATGATACATTCTAAAACATATAGAGGTAGTAATAAATTCACTAAAAAAGCTTTCAGAGTTCCTTTGAAAACAGGGGCCAATTCATGAATCGGCATAACCTTATAAATCCACGCCCCTTTATAATTGGCTGAATATCGCATCATCAAAATTACAGTAGGCAAGAACAACGCACAAAAGTAAATATTATAATATGCATTACTAGAAGCCATTTGATGAAAACCACCATTTTGCATACTGGTAAAAAGAAAAATGAAGGGAAAAACAAACGCAAATCCTAGCGTAGGATATACGCGTAACTTAAACTCTCTTTCATACTTCACCATCTTGGTGGCAAAATGAAAAAATGTTCTTTCTTCCTTGGTTGAACATACGATTGTTGCAATCCAAGCAATTATCTTTCCTTTCTTCTTTTTATTTCTACCGCTTTGGTTATTTAGTTTTTGTAGGTTTCTCTCAAAGACTGGGATCAGCTTAATGTATAAGCAAATAGAAAGAACAGGAATAGCCAACGCAAACACTGATAAGATGATGTAATGTATGTTTACATCTCCTCGGAGAAAAACCTCAAAAGGAGCGCCAAACCATGTAGGAATCACAAAGTATTGCCACCATCTAGGTTGAAATGTTACGTTCAAATCTATAAAATTAAATAATCGTCCGACAAACTGAAACCCTATTGTAATCGTTATAGATAACCCAATTTGCACATAATTTATCACATCTTTCAACTTTTCTCCATCAAAAAAACGTAATATTCCTAAGTACAACAACGCTGTTAATGCTACTATAAAAAAATCTAGTAATATGATTTCTATAAAAAATAAAAGAAAAAATATAATTCCATGCCGTATGGTACCTACTACCAAAGCAGGGCCAATCAATGCCATAGTAATGAAAAATAAATAAACAACAATATGTATGATTTTGGCCATGTTTAACGTAATATTATTGACAGGCTTTGAAAGTATAAGATTCTTATCCCGAACGTCTAACAAAACCGAAGAAAAGTCAGAAATAAGAGACGTCATCACCATAAACATTGTAATGCCAAATACAAGGCTCATTTGGAAGAGATAACTTACATTCAGCGTTACAAAGATAACATTGATAATTCCCATCAATGCATAAGCCCATAGGGATTTCAGGAAGTTATTCTCCGTTTCTTTGTTTTTTTCTTTCACGTTTCCTACAACAGAAGGGACCTTTCTTCCGTCCATTACAAATTTCACTTGAAGGATTCTTCGCATCAAATCATAATCTATTCCCATTTTTTCGAACATTTTTCGGAAGCGGTCTAATATTATTAACGTTTTGAATTCTTTCATAGCGTCACTCCTCCGCAATTATAGATACAAACTCTTCTACTATTGACTGATGCTCGTTAAACCCTGTCAGTTGATTGAAAATCTGCTCTAAAGACTCATCTTGTGATTTTCTTCTTAATTCTTCAAAACTTCCATCCGCTAAAATTTGACCATCTCTTAGTAAGATAATCCGATTACTGATTTTCTCTACAACATCCATAATATGAGAAGAATAAAAGATTGTCTTTCCTTGCTTTGCTAATGCCACTAGTAATTCTTTTACAAGAATGACGCTATTAGCATCCAAACCGCTTAATGGTTCATCTAAGAATAAGACATCTGGATTATGTAGTAAGCATGAAATTATCATTACCTTTTGCTTCATGCCTTTCGAATATGACGATATTCTAGCATCTAACACCTCTTGAATACCAAAAAGTTTCATTAGTTTCACAGCTTTTTTTTCTGTTTGTTTTGAATCCTTACCATAAAGATCTCCAATAAACATCAAATACTCTCTAGCAGTAAGGGTATCATAAATCTCAGCACTTTCAGGTACATATCCTATTCTTTTTTTGTATTCAATATTACCATTAAGCAATTCACTACCAAAGATTTTAATATTTCCCGCATATCCTTCCAACAGTCCAAGCATAATCTTTATCGTAGTACTTTTCCCTGCTCCATTGGATCCTATGTAACCAATAATCTGACCAGGATAAACCTCAAGGTTAATTCCCTTTAACACCTGTTTAGAGCCAAAGCTCATATGTAAATTATTAATGCTTATAACTGCTTCTTTCTTATTTTCCATTCATCTGTTCTCCTTCTAAAAACAATAGTTACAAAACGTTTCCATTCTCATATGATCTGTAGTGATAACACCTTGCCTACTGTTTTTATTCATATATGTATTGTAATACTAGTTCCTTATATTGTCAAAATTTAGAAAGTATTCAATACAACCATTTAACATAGCGTTAAGAAACCAGCACTTATCATATCATTGGAGATTTTTACTTAAGACTCAAACAGCTGTGTTCATACCAATATAGCAGGTGGTTTATTAAAAGATTGCCATATAGCACAAAAAGAACCAAACCGGTTAGTTTGATTCCTTTTCTTACTACTGCAGTCGACGGGACTTGAACCTCTATAATTCCTTACAATTACAAGTCCTTGTTGTATTCTCTTATTTAGTAAAACTCTACTTTACTTGGTTAAACTAGTTTTCAGTAGATATTTGTAAAACACTATCTACTTATGGTACGGTTCACCGTATCGTGTCTAAAGGAGAGTTGTACTGATTTTACTTCCTATTTATTCTTTGTTGAATCAGACCGTAGGTCTATTAATGTTCCCCTTCTATCTAAATTCATTTCATATTTGTGATAAGGTAATAGCGGTAGAACATCACTAAATATGTAATCTAACCAATGTAGCAAATAACCAATAATAATACAAACAGTTTTTTCTCCATATGTCAAGCCGCTTTTTCCGAACAAAAAATTCATCTTCATCTAGAGCTGCTACGTATGATAATCGATTACTTAAATTTCCTTCATATATAACACTCTTAGATAGCATCGTTTCTAATTTATTAATGGTGATATTATTGTTTAACTCTAGTAACTCTAACATAAAGCTAATACACGTATGGGTATCCGGAAGCTCCACCTGTTTCTTCAATGGGTAAGTTAAAACAGACAAAATATTATACCTTGTCTTAGTTTTTCCATAGTAATCAAGCTTTTCCTTGATCCTCTCATAATGTTCCTCAGCCACATCATACTGGCATATCTTTATTGCGATATCTTTTCCCTGGCATAAGTAACGATTCGAATACTCTGGACCAAACCCTCCAAGAAGGGATTCGTAATAATTATATCTAGCAAATGAATAAACCTCAGATATATATGGTTCATGTGAAAATGCTATATGATTATATCTTCCTGTCGTGAAAAACCGAATTAATTTTCCTGATTTAAAATTTGACGCAATAAACACTATATAAATCATCTTCATCGTACCTTACAATAATTTTTGATAGTTAGTACTCCATAATAATGTAAAAACATAAAATTATCAATACTTTACTCTAATATGTATTTTATTGCTAAATGCGAGATAACGTTATCTAAAATCTTTTACAACATAGTTGCAAAAGAAATGCATAGGTCTCATTGTGTCTGTACCTTTTGATTATACTGCCGAGATGGCATACCAAAATCGCATAATTTCCAATATATTAGCTCTGTTTTATCCAATTTCAGTAAAACTCTACTTATTTATGATACGGTTCACCGTAACAGCTATAACGTTAACTTTTTAAACATTATTATTCAATGAACTGTTTTGTTGTTTAAATAGGACTCCTTTATAATTTACTAAAACTAATGCTGCTATAAAATATAATAAAGCCGTGACCATGAAGGTATGTAGCCTATCCCCAAGCTGGATAGCCGTAAAATAATTAAAGAATTGATGAATAATCATTGTTATAACGAGATTATGAGTCAAGTTATAAAATACTGTCATAATTATAGATAAAGAGATAATTGAAACCATAAAGAAAATAATATATTGTACTAATTGAATTCCTTCATATCCTGATGCTATAAACCATAGCGGTGCATGCCAAAATCCCCAAACTGCACCAACAATAATTGCTGATTTTAATGGACTGAATTTTTTTTGCAATTCATTTAATACAAATCCTCTCCAGCCTAGTTCTTCTCCTAGTGGTCCTTGAATCAAATTATTAGCAAATACTGCAAGTAATGTAGTCCATGAAGTAATTAATTGAGCTTTTATTGGCATATTATCTATAATACTTTTAAATAAAATACTTCCAAGACAGATGAAAAATTGAAGTAGAATTATGCATGCTACAGTTGATATTTTTATCCTTCCACTAACTTGCCTTTTTATGAAGTGTATAAAGTTATCTTTTGGATAAATTTTATGGAACATAACTACAAAAACAAATGTAGCAGTCCATGCTGATATCACTTTTAAAATTTCTGCTAATGTATGAAATTTTAAAACAAGCATTGTTATTCCAATCAGAAGAAGAAAACAGTAAAATACTCCATATGTCCACAGAATATATCCTTTTAATATTTTTTTCAATGCCAAAACCCCCTGTCAATTTATTTACAAATAAATAAAACCAATAGAACAATTCTTGTATTTTGTTCCATTGGTTCGAATATAAACTATGGTGTTACCCCCAGGTCAAGACTCTTTATTATAATATTTTATTTTTCCTTAATAGGCATAAATATTTCCAGGAATACTCGTTCCATGTTGTCACAATAAGTGATAAGGCGGGTATTGGCAAAAGCGACCCCCTCTGGCTTGAGTCCTTGTTCGTTTGCCCATGCCATAGTAGAATCAAAGATTTTATATCTGATATCATCCTCTCCATTTTGATACCTGCCATCCTCAACAATAGTATAAATACAGTTAGAATACTCCAAGTAGTGTCTGTCTTTTTGTTTTGTTTCGCTTTTTTCAACAATATACATCTTATGATTTAGAAACCCTGTTTCATCAAAAACAAACTTTCTCATGATTTTACTTAAAATATCTTCCTTAATCAAATCCATGTTTTCCAATATTGCAGGATACTCTCTAAAAGCATTAAAGTCAGAAATCTCTCCTTTTATTTCATATAAAGATAATTTCCTTATAGAAAATTTATTTAAATATTTTTTTATATCCTCACAGAATTCTTTTGTTTCATTTATTTTTTGAAGTATGTGTTCTTTAATACGTATAGTTTCTTCTACTTCTCTTGCTTTTTTCTCTAATAAAATTTCTAACTCATCTATTTCGCTTTCTGCTTGTAATCTTTTAATTTCCTTAATAGATAAATCTCTTTTTTTATAAAAATCTGTAACCATTAATGTATAAATGTCATATAAATCATATTCTCTATAATTATTTACTTCCGTTTGTTTAGGCTTTATGATCCCTTTTTCCTCATAATATCGAAGTGCATCTCTCGACACTCCAAGAATTTCTGATAATTGGCTTGTTCTATATTTATTGACTTCCCTCATTTCATATAACTCTCCTTTTGAAGTATCTAATAATCAGCTATTCTCATCAAATAAACTCCTTCAGTATATGCCATCCTTAATACTATCTATAATTCAAAAATAAATTCACATAGAAGTTAATGGCAACTATTAGTGATATTTCATCATCGTTAGACGGTGGCATTTGATAAATCATACTTTGATATTCAACGAAAGAGTCATGTAACACTACTTGGATATGTCCAATAAATAACAGATACTAATTGATTTTTGCTTTGCTTACATAGATGGACTTAAAAATACAAAATACTAATTATTACTATATTCATCAAGTGTAGCAGCAGCTTCCTTTAGAGCCTCATCCACTATTAGCGTCCACTGTTCTATAGGCTTAGGATTCACTTCTCTTACAAACTCATCCAACATCTTTTTATAGTCATCAAGTTCTCTTATACTCCTAACATGTGTCCTAGTATGTATTGATTCAAAGATGTTAATTAACTCTTCATATTCAGCCTTTTTCATAAACTCAATGCTATTTAATTCGCAAATTGCATTGTATGGCTTATCTCCTCTCTGCAGATAATCAAAATATTGAAATTCAAAATCTGGCATATTAGCAATAATCATATTATTGCTACCCTCTATTATTTTAGATTCATTAAAAATCTTTTTATTAATACTCCACATCGCATTTATAATCCATTTTTCTTTTCTTTTACTAAATGGTGAGTCTACATCATGTATAACTGTATAATTAACCCCAAAGTGATTTAATATTTTTTGAAACATTGGTATATTAGCTTTTCCATAACAATTAACTATTTGTATATTAATATATTCATCATTCATATTCTTTACATTGGTTAATACACTTTGTTCAGTATCCCCTTCTACCAATACGATGTCATCAGCAAAGAAAAACTCATTTACAGTAGGATTACACGCTCTTATCATTTGCAATCTTTTTCTTTCATCATCATCAAATCCTGCATTTTCTGTAGAAAAAATTCTTGTTTTAGACTCATCATCTTTATCAACTCTTATAATAGTAGTATGTGATTTTGATACATCAATAAAAATTGGTGAATGTGTAGTTATCATTATTTGCCAATTATCTAGTTCAGCTATTTTATATAGTGCCTCCCTAGCTGCTCTAACTGCAGGTGGATGCAAAAAAGACTCTGGTTCTTCAATCAGTAGTATTCTCGGTTTTTCATTCCCAACCTTTGTCCTTCCTTTTTTATAGTTTCCTCCTTCTGATAAAGACTCTATAGCAGACCAAAGAAACGTTCTCTGTAACCCTGCGCCCTGATTTATTAGTGGATAGTCGTTTCCATCCTTATCTTTAATTCTAATGTGGCTACCAGCCGCTATTATTTTTTCTGGTTCAAACTTTCCAGCTTGGGGTTTTATAAGGATTTCACAGTCTGGGAATATGTTTTTCATATTACTTTCAACCATACTTGTAGTAACTTCTAATGTACTTTCTATTTCTATTTTGACTTCTTCAGCTATTCTATTAATACTTTCAATTAGCTCATTTACTCTTGAGTCTTTATTTTTAGATTTCTCTTTTACTGCCTCTGTTAATATCTCTATAATTTGTTTTTGTAATTCATCTGGACTATCTAAAGGGTTTATCTTTAATGGAGTTGGTATACAACTAGCGATTTTAGTATCCCATCCCCCCATACCTCCTTTTATCCAATCACATTCATCATTATTCCATGAATACTTATCGCCCTTAGTATCTTCATTATTCCATCTCCACTTATACTTAATTGACTTATCATATTCCTCATGATTAAATATCCATTTTTCACCTATTTGAGCAATATCATTTGTACTAATATCAGAGAAAATCCCTATTATCTCAATTGGATTTTTCGTGTTATTTTTATGAAAGTTATCAATACTTAATGGAGCTCCGGAACTTGCAAATGCTTCATATGCATTTAAAACAGTAGTTTTTCCGACATTGTTAGGTCCAATTAATATTATAATATTATCAATTACTACTCTTAGACCTTCTGCTCCAATGCAACCATAATTTTTAATTATCAATTCCCTTAATTTCATGTTATCCCCCTCCACAGTTAGAATAATTCACCCAATCACATAATACTTCAAATTTATATACTCCACTTGAAAGCAGTTATTCATGGTAGATCGAACTCAAAAGCATTTGCATAAACTTATTTTTTTATAGAATGGCTTGTACAAAGTTTTAGATTTAATACTTTCATTTTCTTCTTCATTTATGATATCTCTCAGTTTCTATTTAATTTCATTTTCTCAATACATTTCTATTTTCCTCAATAAATTTTGATTTTCTTTTCCTATATCATCTATAGCTCCTGTCAGATACTGCCTAACAAACTGTACACAAACACCTGAAATTCTGAATTTTCTACCATTCCTGTTCCGACCAACTTATTATTTCCTGTTCTAATTTACAGTTTTTATCTAACATATATTGCATTATGTTGGCAAACTCACCTGCCTTCAATAATGATTTTGCTTTCGTAATATCATTACTTTCCAAAGGCTTACTATATTTCTGATATTTAATTAAATATTCCAATGTCATATAAGCAGGTACAAAATCTATTCTGGTTTTTTCTCTTAGATTTAATAAAATATAAAAACCGTCCGGATCTAAATCCCCAAAATGACACCATTTTTTCCCTTGATTACTTTCTTCCAATTTAATTAGAAACTTTTGCTTTAATGAATTATGATATCCACTTAAGAAAATGTAAAATGTCTCCCTCGAATTTAAGCGATTATATGATGTCAGATTTTCTACAGTCATGATTGTTGGATTATAAATAATAATATTACTAATACTATCTAGTGTCTCAGAAGACAATGCTATTGGCCTCTCTAATATCATATTTAATACTGTACCATCTTTAAAATTTATGCATGCACTCCCTTTAAAATATACATATGACGGATTAGAAAATATCTTATGCTCTTCTAAGAGTACATTTTCAAATTGCTTCTCATCAATATCCTTGAGCAAATCTTCAAATATCCCATATTCCTTTAAAACTTTACAAACTCGACTACGATATTTTGTCGTGAATAATTTACTATCATTTAGTAATGCCATTGACATTTCACGTTCTAGAATATACTTATCATTCCTTAAGATAAAATTTACAATTCTGATGACATTACTAGCAACTTCAAACTCATATGTTGCTTTTTTCCCTATCGAAAGCCTTTCTATTTGATAGGAACAGAATTTATCAATTATGCTATTTGTTCCAATGCAACTTCTATAATAATTAATTTGATCATCTTGGATTTCGCAGATTTCTCTCCTATTCACCAAATCATAATACCATGAAATTGCATCCTTTATTGCAACAATTTTCATAATTGCACCATTCTTTTTTTCAACACTGATAAGATCTTCCTTTTGTAATTCAAATACAGCATCTTCGAACTTCTGCACAAAATCAACATCTGCAAAATCTGATTCATAATCTTTATAAATATTTGTTGGAAATAGATAATAATTCTGCGTAACCACATTCTGACCTGTATAACTTTTGCTATTCTCATACTTATCAAGCAAACTATTAATAATTTGCTTTTGTATACTATTTAGTCTCAAATTCATCCGTGTTCACCAATCCTTCAACTACATTAGTATACCTTCCGGTAATCACCATACTTACGGTAGAGTTAATATATGCACCAATACTTCCTATTTTTTCAGGAGGCGCTGCATATATGACTTGAAAATTATTATCTTCTAAAAAATTAACCATCTGCTCAATTCTTTCTCGGGATAATGCTGAAAAAGCCTCATCAATAAATGCTAATCTGGCACAACAATTATTTCTTGGATAACACTGTAGCAAGCTAGCCGCTAGAATAATAAAGTATGGCGTCTGCTTTTCTCCATTACTTGCAGATCCTTGCTTTTTAGACAACGAAGCTACTACCTGTTCATTTCCCTGACGGCTACGAATCTCCATGTCATATACAAAATACTTTCGATAATCTGTATATTCATCTTCGTCCTCCTCTTCAAGAATCAAATCAAGAAATTCTTTAATATCCTGCTCCATTTCTTCATTATCGCGGTTCGAATTTAAGTAAAGTTCAGGCTGGTTCATGAAATCTTTTAGTTTTTCACTGATAGAGAAAAATGCTTTTCTATCATTTCGCTCTATCATTTTGAATTTGTATGTGTCATTCCCAAAAGGAATCTGTGCTAATTCCTTATTAATCAAATCAATCTCTTCTTTTGCCTCAAGGATTGCCTCATTTAATTCTGCGACAAAATCGTTCATAAATGCGCTTTCCAGCTTCTTTGCTTGCACCTCTAACTGCTCATGAGTTTCCTCAATTTTTACATTTGCCACATCTTTATATGCTTGACGGTAATAAGCTATAAAGGCTGGCCCTCTTCTATTCAAATCTTGACCATCTAGCTTGCAATATTCTAACTGTATACTCTCCATCTGTCTCATGCTTGCATCAACATCTAACCTCCAGTTTGCTACCGTTTTTGCTGCCATTACATCAGGACTTCCTTTTTGCTGCTTTAATTTTTCGTACAATTCAAGCATAGGTCTCTTTATTTCTAATTGCTTATAAACATTTTCATCATATTTATTTTTGGCACTATATATTTCTCCTGACAGATTCTTA
Source organism: Lachnoclostridium sp. (assembly GCF_031997925.1). Classification (NCBI taxonomy): domain Bacteria; kingdom Bacillati; phylum Bacillota; class Clostridia; order Lachnospirales; family Lachnospiraceae; genus Lachnoclostridium; species Lachnoclostridium sp. Next base: position 22,143 of record NZ_DAMADT010000005.1, read on the forward strand.
TTCCTTTCCTCTTTTCGTTCTCTATCTTGCTTCATCAACTCCATTTGACTTACAATAGATGATTGCTTATTTTTCGCCAAATTAAGATTTTCTGTTGCTCTTTTCTCTTCGTTTAGAACTTCCATCATATCTGGATTATTATCTATGTCATGAATGTCTTCTTTAATCTTTTTTTGTTTTTCTTTGATGTCACAAAGCAATTCAGTGGCATTAAAGTGATAGTTGTTAACATCAAAGTCAATACGTTCAATATCAGCTATTTTTCCATTCACTGTATTCAGAAGATTAATTTTCTGTGGAACTTTATCTTCTAATGTTTTCTTTTCTTCTTTGGCCCTTTTTAACTGAAGCGCGATAGCATCCATTCCTAAACATACTTCTGTTTTTGCAATATCCATACATGACATAGAATAACTCTTTGCCAATGTACCATCCGTCATCAATCCACCCTTAGGATTATCATGTAGCTCTTCCAAGGAATTACACAAGTGAATACCATTCAACAGGTAATTGGCAAATCGTCTAGCGTAAACATTGGGAATATCCAATTCGGATGCTGCAGAACCAAATTGCACATCCGAATTTGGTAGCTTGTCCGTTATTACTACATTAATATTTCGCAAACCATGTTTATGTGCTATCTCCATTGTTTCTGAGCAATATTTTCCATCAACAATTAAGTAATATCTTTTCTTTCCCAGAAATGTTTCAATTGCCAGACGCCACTCCTCATGCTTTATTGACTTGACTAATTCCGCAAATAGTCTTACCTCTGTGTTAATACCTTTGCTCTGCAACTCCGATTGAATTAGATTCCTAGCATCCTCTATATATTTAGGGAAAGATATAATATTCGAACTTAATTTTTTTATTTTCGATTCCATTTCTTCAATCTGATGATTTGCTTCTTTTATCTCATCATCAATATGAACTGAATTACTATTAAGTGATGTTTTGGTTTTTTCTACATTCTTCTTTAATCTAATAAAACAATCTATTTTTTCTTTTATACCTACTTTTGATTCAAGTATATGTAATAAGCTTGAATATTCCCGGTTTTCTTGATCAAACCAATAAAATAATGTTTTAAGATTCAATTGCAAAGATTCCAATTTCTTTATGTATTTTAAATTTGTTTTCTCTTGATCTTCAAGCATATGTAATTGCATTTGTAATTCTTTCTTTGTATCATTCATACCTCGTAGAATATCATTATTAGCAGCAATTTTATATCTCTCTAACGCCGAATCATATTCCTTAGTAGCAGATTCATGACTTTGGCTGAGCTCACCAAGCTTAGCCTCTATTCCCTCCACTACTCTTTCATTTTCCTCTTTCTCACTCAATTTCACCTGCCACTCCTGATATAGCAGGAGTAATTCCCTAATTTGATATTCACGTAACTTTAATTCATAGTCCTGAGTTTTCTCCTCTAACTCCTTTAATTTTCCTCTCCCCATATTAAGATTATGGTACATTTCTTTAAGTGATTCAAACCGTTTTTTATGTTCCTTCAACACCGTTAATGAATTAATTGGATGATCATCCAAAACACACTCCTGAATAAATTTATCAATATTATTCTCTGGGTTAAATGACATCATCTTTATCAATTTTACTCTATATTTGTCTACTCCACAGCGTAGTCCTAGCGCTCTTAATAGTTGCTCCGTCCCTTTATCACGTGACATAAAGATGGATGATTGTAATTTACTTCCATTATGGCGCAATTCATTTTTAGGAGTAACAATTAAATTTTCTCCAGAAATACGATAAAAATTAATTGTCTCTATTTTTGCGTCTTTTATGACAAACCATTTGCTTACCGACTTATTCTCATTGGGTGATTCAATACATACACCCACAACAAAATCTATATTTTCAATCGGAGAATGAAACTCCATAGCAACGTAGCTAATTACTTCTCCAGATCTAAGATATCTAGCTGTACCATCACTTTTTGTATCGCCTCTTACATAAGTCAATACTGTACGATCCCTATCTTGGGCAGCTTTATTAAACTGCGTATTACCCGTCAGCATATATGTCATTGCATCTAATATAGTTGATTTACCACTTCCATTAATACCAGTAAACAAAGTGGATCCCTCTAATTTAACACAGACATTAGAGAATCTAGACCACTGCACAAGAAGTAATTTTGTTGCCGTTTTACGATTTAAGTTACTCTTCTGAATCATCTGTATCCTCCCCCTCTGTCACTGATAAGTTTTTTTCATGCATTTTAGCTACAACATTTTCAACAAATACTTTAAATTCTTCAGTATCTAATGCGAATTGCAGTGAAGAATAAAGCCTAATAAAACATTCTCCCTCTCCAATTTTCCCATTCACTTCAAGTAGGCTATACTCAGAAAACATTTTCAGAATTCGCTCCATATATGTTTTATCAATTTTATCTCTATAACCATATTTCTCCAACTCAAATAATAGGTCAGTCATACTGATTACAATAGTTTTCGAAAGAGACCCTGCATTAATTCGATCAGCATATAATGTCCATAAGCAACATAATACAATACTATCAGCTAATTTTAGTTTTAAACGATTAGACTGTATTTTTCCATGCTCTCCGGCTGCATTGCAATTAGATAACATTGCCACCCCACTATCCCTGTCAATAACAACATCAAAACCAATAAAATTAAAATACATTGAAAAAACATTACTGTTTTTCGAAACAAAATAATATAGCTTTTTTTCTTCTTCTTTTTCTCTAACAATAAATGTTTGTTTTAACAACTTTCGACAAACTTTTTGAAACATATCACGTTCATTGGTTGAAAAATCAGACCATGTCACCTCAAAACCCATTCTACTCCTCCTCAATAAAGCGAAATCTCTTTATTGTCATATTTTCATATTCCACATATCCATCTAATAATTCAATTTTATATCCATTCTCTTCTCCATAGGCAACTGCTGACATCGTCATCAATAAATCTCTCTTACTTTTTACAGGAATATCTTCAACATTAATACTTCTGCTCTTCTCTATAAACTGACTAACAAACTGCTTAGCCCTAGCTTTAGAATATGGATTATTCGCTTCTCTCTCATGAATTCTCTTTGTTTTTTCTATATCTTCTTCCGTCATTCTTTCAATTTTACTTATGACTTCTTTTTTGATTGATTGCTGTGTTCTTGGATACCGTAAAGAATTAATATCAAGATATTCGTTACTCTGCAAATGAAAAAGATTTCTCATATTTTCTGGCAAGTCGTCTTTTAACGTGAATGTGTCCAATTCATCAGAGATATACTTTATAGTTTGATCTATATTACCCCTGTCATCCACCTCATGGTTTTTAATAAATCTTGCTCTACCTACTGCTACCTGAAGATATATATTGATTTTGTGTTTAATATCTTGAAGTATTCTATCGTAATCATCAGTCAAAAATCTTTTTGTTGCCTGAATCATATTAATCACCAGTTCTTCGGCATCATGCTCATCTATTTCTTCTTCACAAGCACATCCTATAACTAATAACTCATATGTTTCTGTTTCTGTCTGAAGTTGATTCAACTTTTCTTTTATGGCACGTCTGTATAAATGTATATTCTGTTGTTTTACCAATCTTGAGTACTCTTTTATAAAATCCCCTTCAAGATATGATAAAAGATTTTCCGTCAGAGTTTCCAAACTCTCTTCTTTAATCATTTTTTCAATTATTTTTTTTATGAATGTAGATAACTTTTTCAGCGCATTAGCCAAAGATTTTGCATTTTTATATACATTTTTCAATGCCCAAACATATGGATCCTCTTGCCATTGATTAGGATTTGTCATTGTATTATAGATATTATAGATATAACTCGAATATTCTTCCTTCTCTGGCTTTTTTAATATCAATAAAAATTCCGCCAACCTTATTCCCTGTTCTGTCATTACAATATTTTTCTCATATGTCGATTCATCAAGCTCTTCTTCTAACCATCCAATTTCTTTCTCACAAAATCTTCGTAAAATATCACTTGCACGATCAGAAGGACTTCTCTGCGACTCATCCTCACTCAAATCAAAATGATTTTCAACTAAATATAAAGCTATTGTATCTCTGATAATATTTCTTTTTATCTGGTAGCAAACTTCTCTATCATATTGCTCATAAATCACTTGCAAGCAACCTGCATACAAAACATTATTGCTACTATTTGCAAGACAATTAAAAAAACCACTTGGAATTGTATCAAATAAGTTTGGCATCATTTGTTATCTCCTAAACTACAACAGTAATCATATCATTATTTATATGCTACGAATTTTGCCCTTCAACCTACATATTAATGTTTAAATGTAAGCTGCTTGCATGGTTGAGGATATCTTTATTGTTAAAATTAATATTTTCATTTATTACTTTTTTATAACGACTCTTAAATATACTTTTTATTTTACCATGCAATAATTATTTTTACTACATATAAATCCATAAATTGCTATTTGATACCCTCAATTAATCCTAAATCCAATATATTGACATATTTAAATAATATTTTATAAATTAAGCCGATATATCCATAAAATTCTAGATATATCGGCTTATTATTAAATATTTCATTCACTTTGTTGTCTATTCCATCCAAGTTTAGTAAAACTCTCCGCTACTTATGATACGGTTCACCCTATCGTGTTTAAAGGAGAGTTGTACTGATATACTTTCCTATTTATTCTGTTGAATCAGACCGTAAGTCTATTAATGTTCCCCTTCTATCTAAATTCATTTCATATTAGCTATTGCATATTACCAAATTGCTTTCCTTATTAACTTACGCTATCACAGAATTTGTGATAAGGTAATTGCGGTAGAACATCACTAAATATGTAATCTAACCAATGTAGCAAATAACCAATAATAATACAAACAGTTTTTTCTCCATATGTCAAGCCGCTTTTTCCGAACAAAAAATTCATCTTCATCTAGAGCTGCTACGTATGATAATCGATTACTTAAATTTCCTTCATATATAACACTCTTAGATAGCATCGTTTCTAATTTATTAATGGTGATATTATTGTTTAACTCTAGTAACTCTAACATAAAGCTAATACACGTATGGGTATCCGGAAGCTCCACCTGTTTCTTCAATGGGTAAGTTAAAACAGACAAAATATTATACCTTGTCTTAGTTTTTCCATAGTAATCAAGCTTTTCCTTGATCCTCTCATAATGTTCCTCAGCCACATCATACTGGCATATCTTTATTGCGATATCTTTTCCCTGGCATAAGTAACGATTCGAATACTCTGGACCAAACCCTCCAAGAAGGGATTCGTAATAATTATATCTAGCAAATGAATAAACCTCAGATATATATGGTTCATGTGAAAATGCTATATGATTATATCTTCCTGTCGTGAAAAACCGAATTAATTTTCCTGATTTAAAATTTGACGCAATAAACACTATATAAATCATCTTCATCGTACCTTACAATAATTTTTGATAGTTAGTACTCCATAATAATGTAAAAACATAAAATTATCAATACTTTACTCTAATATGTATTTTATTACTAAAGGCAAGATAAAGTTATTTAAAATCTTTTACAATATAGTTGCAAAAGTAATGCATAGGTTTCATTGTGTCTGTGCCTTTTGATTATACTGTCGAGATGGCATACCAAAATAATGATAATATAATTACTCCGACTGTACGGTTCCCCGGAACATGCTAAACAATGAGTTTTGCTGTTTCTTACAATACCATGAGCATCATTTGAAATGATGATAGATTCAATGTATTAGATTAGAGAGGATCTCATCGTTTAACAGTACGAACTGGCAAATTATATTCTGTCCAGACATGCTGTTAACTTCCTGCGTATTGATTCACTTAACTCAGCAGGTTCTATAGAATGTGCATTCATCAATATATTCCAATAATCGCTTTGTGCATTCTCGTAAGTATATAGATTAACACAGATTCTCCATTGGTTTTCTTCGTGCCAGATTACGGAATGCTCCATTCCTTTCAGATAGTGGAATGCTTTTTCACTCACTGTCATAGTGACCAATTTAAACCTTCTCCGCCATCAGTCAATTTTTTCATCAATTGAATATTTGCTAAACCTGCACTTTCATTCGTATAAAGATATATTGCGCCAGTAGAAAACATTACTCTTATGTATCCATCTCCATACTCATACGATTTAACACCTGAGTCTCCATTAATATTTTATAATATCATTTTCTCACCTTCTTTCCCCATAATTATACATCTTATATTTGCATATTACAATTAATCCATTATTATTCAAACGTATTTCATAATGATCATCATTGACAAGTCGAAAGGCCTCTTGCTCAGCTTTATACGTTTCATATCTAAGCTGATTTGCCGTCCAATGTTCCTAATGTTTAGGTGCAAGAGCAACTTTGACAAGCCCCCTGTTTTTATATTGCATATCTATATACATTGCTTACTTTTCAAAAATTCAAGCACACATAGTTATAAATATTGAAAGCAACTCTTTCTAGTGTTAAAATATGGTAGAGTAAAAATGTTATCTGCGTTGGCATTGTGAACTTCTAATGCAGTACCAAATTTATATTATCAAACATGACATACTGTTGTCGTGTCCGATGTAGTAAAATGAAAGAAACCGAAAGCGAGGTAAAACAATGAATGGTATGAATGTTAATGTAGGTGTAATTCTTTTTGTTGAAGACATAGAAAAAATGGTTACATTTTATAAAAACATTATGGAATTTGATACCGATTGGGACGGCGGATTATGGGCGGAATTTAAAACAAAAAGCGGGCCGTTATCATTAGCAATGTATGATCGGAAAAATTTTGCGAAAGCCGTAGGGGAGCCCTATTACCCCCCGAAGGGAATTAACTTAACAATGGAAATAGGTATTTGGCTGCCAAAATTTTCAGATGTTGATATAGAATATGAGCGCCTAATGGCGCTTGGAATAAAGTCATTTACGGGAAAACCTGAAACCTTCCCATTTGGCATACGAAATTTCTATATTGCAGACCCTGAAGGTAATTTGCTTGAGATCGGAAGTAGGGGACAAGAAGAAACCACATAAACAATGGCATTTAATATATATAACATTAATGCGGTACCTCCGCGTGCTCTGTAGTATATCCGCGCCACTGTGGTAAGTACCACCTATATTAGTAGGGGAAAATTCGATGCGCACCTGACTTGTTTCATAACTCGTTGGCGCCGGAAAGGAATGGTCAAAAATGGATAAACTAGATTCTTTCAATGTATTACTGGATGAGGAATATGAAATTGCAAAAACATTGCACCAAACAGGTGAGTCGCTCGGATGCAAAATTGTTTTCAAAACAAGACCAAACGGATATAGAGTTATATTTAACAAACAAAGCAATAGGAAAGTATTGTTCTGGATGGAGGTATCCGATAATTCATTACTCGTAAAGGCCAATTTATTGCACATTGATAATTATATTGAAAAAATGTCGAGTTGTTCCGGTACAATAAAAAAATCAATAGCTGCTACAAAGGAATGTGAAAATTGTCATCCCTGTTGCGGTTCTTTGCATGTTTCATATCATATAGATAGTATAAAACATACGCCGTGTTACTTTAAAGGTCATTATTTTTCTCGAATGAATAAAACAGATTGGGATATGCTGAGCGATTTAATTGTTTTAGAAAATAACGCAGTATAAGCACTCATTGTAGGTTGCTCAAACAAATCTCAACTTCCTAATTAGGTACATTTCCTGTGTTATATAAGCAGTTTATTTTTTCGTTTTTGGTCACTTGATTGTTTATACAATGAGATTTCAAATAAAAAGAGTGGCAAGGTATAAACCTTAACCACTCTTTCTGTTTTGGATTACAAAAACACTGTCACGGCAAACCCACCGTTAAAAAATACAGTGTTCTTATAATTCCCGTTTGGCGGAGATGGTGGGATTCGAACACACCGTCTCTCTACCTAAAATAGTAAAACTCTCCGCTACTTATGGTACGGTTCACCGTAGCATATCTAAAGGAGAAATACTAATGACAATAGTATATTTACATATACTTTATGCAGATTACTTTAGAAAGTGTAAGATTATTTTTACCGCATCATATAGCCGTTTCCCTAATCCTAATGTTTCATCAATTGCCGTATTACTACTTTTCACTTTTTCAGTATAGTTAGTTACCCCCTTAATAAAATCTTCACCTCTTTTATTACTACTTTCTTCTTGCTTTTTATGATTAAAATTCACTTGCTCTCCATCATTGGCTATTATTGACTCCTCTTTTGTATTACCATTCTCCTCTACATCCTCTTCTTTTAAATACTTTCATACTTCTGTTCCTTAATTCTATAGAAATTCACATTTCTATCAGGTAAAAATTTATAGCTTTCAAGAGCATTTAACTTGATTATATGTAATGCTAATTCTAGCTCAGTATTTATTCTCTCGCTCAAAGTTAGTAGGGTATATTGCATATTCTTTTTAATTAGATACTCTCTGAATGAATATAAATCAACATCATTATCGCATTGTAAAAATAACTCTATATCCTCTTTAAGTAATCTAGTTTGAAGTGTCTCTGGTAATGTGACAAATAGTGCTTGTAGTTCGATGGCAGATTTTGATAAGGATGGATGCGCTATTTGATAATTTTCCTTTCCCGATTCATCCATCTTATAATAGAAATCCATTTAGTACTCATATATTGTTGGTAATTCCTAATTGTTAATGTAAAGTAATGTTTGTTAACTTATGAACTATAAATGATATAAATCTGCTATATCTCTTCCAAATTTAGAACAATACATCATAAAATCATTTTTGTTAAACTCATAGTTATCAACTATCCTCTCTTCTTCCATGATAGCTACATATCTACACTGAATTTCTTTAACATCAAAAGTTCCTTCTATATAACTTTCTTCTATAAAACCAGATCCAACATCAATTCCTTTGTACTTTGTTATAGGGAATGCTTGATATTTCTTTACCATATCATATAATGCATCTTTATCAAGTTCTTCAGTCATTATATTATTAAAATAAGAAGTTAAATAATACTGGAATGAAGTAAAATCAATTATAACGCCCTCATTATTAGAAATATAACTGTGAGGATAAGGTACATCTGAAACATATTTGTGCACATATCCTCTATTAAAACATTGTATATAACCACATAATATTCCTGTAGCTTGATGACAACACTTTGGAAAGATGCTATGAAATTCTTTATATAAATAATATAAATATTCTTTCTCTATCTCTTCCACGAAACTTTTCACTTCTTTTTCCGATTTAATAATACACATTCTTCTCCTCCTAATATCATTTCTATTTTTATTTATACTATTGATATTTTTCCTGTCTCCATATCTCTATTAAATATTTATTAGATTTTTACGGAACTTTACAAGTATCTTCTTGTTTTCGAAAATTACTATTCTCATCATAATAGAATGCATAAGATACATCTATATCTAAATATGGTTAGTCTATTTTCACACTTCTCAACCTTAAACTCAATACTACTCACCTTATATAACTTAAAATCAGTCACTTATATCTAGAATCTCCTTCAAAGAAATTCATCTTCTTCTAATTCTCTTAATTCCTGTTTTCGGTAAAAATATTACTGCATCATTAATAGCACTATGACTTTCAAAATGGCTTATAACATATTGTTGTGATTCTGGTGTCCAGTATACCTTTAAACTTTCTATAGCTCTTGTTATTGCAGTATAAAATATATTATGAGTTATCATTTCATCAATCTCTTCAGTAATGACTACTTTTGCAGAATCATACTCGAGACCCTGTGCTTTATGAATTGAGACCGCATATGTAATTTGAAATGCTATTACCGAATTAATCATTACTTCAATGCTCAACATAAAATCTATAACAATATACTATTGCTATAAGTGCAGATTACCATGTACTTGATCATAAAACATATCACTGCAACCTCTTGGCAACATTTCTTTTGAAGTTTTGTAAGCCTCATTATAATCACATCCCGCTGACAGCATGCTTAGAAATGCTTCATATACTTCATTCACAATATTCACTTCTTGTTCGATACTATCCATTTTTCTTTTTCCCATTTTTCTCCTATCTAAATATTCATGACTACTATACTAGATTAATACTATATTAGGACAACCACCATTAAATGCTTTTTCATATATATCTAAGCCACTCGCACTACCGAGATAACTACTTGGCAAGTCTTTAATCTGTACATTGCATATTCTTATGAGGTAGTTGAAACTCCAATTTATAACAATTGATGGGTCTACCATTTTCTTAGCTTGTTCTACTGTTAACTCATTTGTTTTAATAACTTCTTCAATATCAAACTTCGCTAGACAGTTATACTTTTCTCCTATTTTTACGAATAATCGTAGTTGCTTTAGTCCTTGTTCCTTAGGCAAGTCACCCGAATATGGGTAAAACGTATATCCATATTTCATTACAGATTCTACAAACATATCTTTTATATTCATACCTGTTAATGTTAGGATCTTGCCTGTTTGAATAATTTTTTCATCACTTACTTTATACTCGTTAATTGTTAATGGTTTTGAAGTCATTCTAGCCCCAACAGCAGGTAATCTACCTTCTCGAAAAATTGTATTCAGAGAATTTTTCATCTTTTGTCCTGTCTTCGCTTCTTCAAGAGTGTCCATTTCAATAGATTCAATGCAAATCTTTTTTAATACACTAAACTCTTTTTCAATTATGCACATTTTTTCTTCTCCAATTCTATGTGTATAAATCTATGGGTTATATCTTATACCCTAAGATTCTTATTGTCAAGAACAAAATCTATTTAACATAAATTTAAATACATACAATAACTTATATAGAAATCTTTATATTAATTAATTCTTTATCTATCATTTTAGCTGACAAAAATAGAGATGCTTCCTTTAAGAAGCATCTCCACCGTATACATACTTATTAAGTCCTCATTGAGTTGGACTTCAATAGAAGTCAAATCACTATCAATTAAATAGTCAATGCAATATCCACCTCTCTATATCCCTTCATTGTCCGCACAAAAATAGAGGGCATATCCGCTTTGGATATACCCTCTTGGCTTGCTTTAAGAAACCTTATTAAATTGTCATTTAAGTGAAGCTGAATGCTATCAATACTACGTGTTTGGTCAATCGTAACCTTCTCTATGATTAGCTGTAAGAGAATCTTCTTTTCTGCATTGTCCTTACATTTAATAATCACCTCACTGAACTGATTTAAAATTGCTTGTACTGCTTCATACGAAATTTCATCTCCCTGAGCTTCGTTTAAAGTAACTTGTAATTCTAGCTTTCTCTCTTCTAGGTCTTTCGTTTGATGATTGAGATGTTCTTTTCTTTCTACGAATTCATCTCTTGTAATCAGCTCTTCTTCAAACAATTCAAATATCTTTTGCTTCTTATTACTAATCATAAGCAGTTCTTTTTCAATCGTCTGAATTTCTTTCTGCGAAGGCTTCACTTGATTACTTCTACTTTGATTTAGAACCTTGACTACTTCTTTTATCATTTTGGGATTACTTATAAATGTAGTCAGACGTTTTAATACCTCTGCATTTGCTTTATCCACTCTTATGGAATTTGAATTACATACGCTAGTCCCTTTGTTCTTCCATGCTCCACAAGAATAGTATTCAATCTTCCCTCCCTTACTCGGTGCTCTAGTAATGACCATGCCTGCTCCACATACTTGACATTTTAAAATACCTGTTAATGGGAACCATGAGTCATACTTCTTAGGTGCTTTTGTAATTAACTTCATAATGGACTGTACTTTTTCCCACAACTGTTGACTAATAATAGGCTCATGTAAACCATCAACCAAAATGTATTCTTCGTTGACACCTCTTCTACGTTTGCTACTCCAGTCTGGATACCTATTAAACCGAATCTTTCCTATGTAAATCGGATTCAATAAGATTTGCCTTACAGTATTAACCGAAAAATCATTGCCCTTCTTACTCTTATGGCCCTTAGTATTAATCGCAGAGACAATAGCCTTGTAACCAAGCCCTGAAGCATAGAACTGGAAGATCTCCCTTACAATTCGAGCTTCTTTTTCATTAACCATCAGTCTTTTTTCAGGTCTCTTCACATTACTGTTTCCTACCTGCATACTATCATATCCAAGCACTATTCCAACTTCCCGTTTTAGCTTTTGCAATCACAAATCTCTTTATTATCTCATAAACATCTTGTTGAGTTAATTCTCTTGCTCCTTTTAAATCAGTCACAGTAATTCCATTAATACGTGTCGTCTTTATAAGTTTTGCACGCTCCAAGGGTAAAAACTTATTGTACATAATTTCATCGTCTGGTTTATATAATGAAATAGATAAAATATCATCATCAACCGTTAAACCGTTAGTTTCCAAGTCTAAGACAATATATTTGCTTTTGTCTACAGCCATTTTTATCTCCTTCTTTTTGTGTACTAAATCTATCATATTATACTACTTTCATTTTGTAGCCTAAGTACGATTTGGACAATAGAACATTAATTTAATCGGCGTATATCCTGCTTGTTTTATAGCATATACTCTATTGTATTCTTTTTTATGTGATCCCCATCTGTTCTTGAATCTCTCCACTTAATCTTAAGCACAGTGCTACCTATTTCGCAGTCTATTTCTACCTTTTTGAATTTGTTTACACTATGGTTCTCTTTATGCCTAAAGCTGCTAGTAAACACCACCTTAACACTTGAACTGAGAATGGCATTTGTAAGCTTCTTATATAGAGTAGCATAATATCAACTAATTGAACAATGAAATTAAGGCAGATGCAAATCTGCCTTATTGTGTTGCTTATATTCAATGAAAAAGACGGAAGAAATACTTTTACAAAGAATTCTTCCGCCTTTACCTTAAGAGCCTAGGTAAAATCCAATGTTAACTTAATGACATTGGTCTATGACTATCCACCCTTTATTTCAATATATTGTAGTTCTTTTCTTTAAGGAATTAATATATTATAGCAACAACATTAATTAGTTCAAGAAATATAATATTATATCTTGTTGAACCTCTTGCTTTATTAACTCATTGCTATAACCCAGTAGCGAATAAAACTTATTCCCCCAATAATAAATGCTTACTAGTGTGTTACTATAAGTTTTATTTTTTATAATTTCCAGGTCTAATTCATACAGTGATAAATATAAATCTAAATCTGAGTACTTTGTAATTCCATATAAAACCGACTTATATGATTCAAAATTTGAGTTATATCTATCATTATCCCAATCATACGATAAATCTATTTGCACTAGATTACGCACTAGATTTTCATAATATTTAAAATCATCTATATTTGAAAAATTCTGGATTAAGTCCATTTCTATCTGCTCATCTATTAAATATAAAGGTAATCCTACATATTTATAAAAATTATAAGCAAAGTTTTTAAACTTACCATAAGAAACTTCTTGTTTAAAATATAAATTAAGCAGAGCTATATAATAATTATATATCCATGTAACCTCTTCATTTACTGTGATTTCGTAATTATTAACTACACTATAAAGATACATATCAGAAGTCATTGTACCACTAATATCGTATTTACTTATAACATTAGATTCCCAATCATTAAATCCCATCTTTTCGTAAAAAGTAATAGCATCTTCACTTTTTACTGTGTTATTATATAGTGCTTTTGCATATGTGTTTATTAAAGATTTTCCACTTGTTCCTATGTCATTTAAATTATTACTAATATTGTAAAGTAAGTAAGTCTCTATTTTTTTTACTTCTTTGTTAGAATCATATTTATAATTATATTTTTCTGAAACAGGTAAAGGCTTCAATGTAGATATTCCTAAATAGCTGAAATTATCTGTTATGTACTGATTGGGGTAAGTTCTATAATGTGGTCTAATGTAATTTCCATTTTTATCATAATATCCATTTACATAAACTAAATCTGAGACATTTGCCGTGCCTACTATATCGTAATATTTATAGAGATTAACAACTTTCTTATAAAAGATTCCATTAGAATTATTACTTGTTCCAGCAGAATTGCTAACTTCTAGTGATGTATTACTTGATGCACCTCCGTTTGAACCTCCAATATTTCTATAATGCCCCTTTACTCTTGTCCCATCTTTTCTGGTATAACCGCTAACCCATACCCTCTTGGCATCCACTTTTTGAGCTGGTAAAAAAACGTTAAAAACCATAATCAAAATCATGCATATGCACATCAACCTTTTTTTCACTAATATCCCCTCCATAAATTGATTATAACAGTTTACTAACTATAACGAACATATTAGGAGTATACTATAATACGCCAATTATTACCATACCATTTCCACTTTACACACAAAAAAAGATATGCACTAATGGCACCTATCTTCAAAAATTACAGAGATACCTTTTTTAACATTATATCATTAAGCTTGTCTGCTTTTACCTCCCCCACCCTTCATATTAAATTATACAAAAAAAGCAAGATCCGAAAATTATTTTTATTACTCTATGATACAATCATATGTATTTCAAGAATTTTACGAATATATATTTTCCATATAAAATATATATTTACGGCTAGCGTCCACAGACACCAAAGAAGTGTCTGAACTAATCTCCAAACATTATTTTACCACACCATATTTCTCAATACCTGCGCAATTAGAATCTTTGCACCAAATCATTCCTGCTCCCTATAACTCCAACAACCACATAGCTTCTTCCGACTATCGCCTAACCAAAAAAGGAACCAAACCCGAAAGTTTGATTCCTTTTTCCTTTACTGCAGTCGACGGGACTTCAACTCGTCTATTGCTTTTCCCCAATTTCAGTAAAACTCCACTTATTTATGATACGGTTCACCGTAACATATCTAAGGGAGAGTTTTACTGTTTTTTACTTCATTACATATTCTGATGTATCTACCTTATTCATACATCCTTTACCATTAATTCATACATTAATATTCCATAAAAGAGTCGTGTAATACTAATAAAATACATCCAATAAATAACATGTATCAATAAATTTTTGCTTACTTCGCATAATGCGTATCAAATATATTTTCACCGCTTTCTCTATATCTTGGAACTCACTACTGGACTCACTAGAAAAGAGCGGGATTCCGATGAATCCTGCTCCAACGAATGACATAACGATTTCTTGGTTCATTATTTTTAGATATAGGGCATCATTCTTTCATCATTAAGGGTTGTTTGTTAATTTCTAGCTGACGATATTTTCAATCGTTGGCTCATTACAGGTATCTTCTGCGGATGGAACTAGACAGTGGACCTTTCCATGTAGTTTTGCTCAACTCTAATCACTTGTTATACTCTTAATTACATGTTGATCTGCAATCTCTCTTAATGCAATAAAGTCATACAATTTGTTGTCTTGAACCAATACTAGATACCAGCTCTTTCAATTATTCATTTATACTAATTAGATTAACATCTTTTCTTTTTTGTATAAGCCAATCACGTATTTCACTCACGTAATTCTCCCAATATTCATGTTCAGACACTATACTCATTATAGAACTATAAATTTGTTCGCCAATTCCCATCTGTGTTTCAATCTTCCCAATCCAATCATGACTATTTTTTACACTTGTGATATTTTTAGCACACATTACGCATTCATATTTATCATTCATTGTGACCAACATTGAATGGACATATTTCTCAGGTGGTGTATTCGGAGGTAGATTAAATTGCGTAATCATTGACAATGCATTATTAATTTTTCCTTGATGTTCCTCCTCTGTTCCTGATAAAATAGTTTTAAGATGCTTTTCTTTTTCCTCAGTTGTAACTAATTTGTCGCCATCCATTACAATAAGTATCTTACTTATATCTTCTCCACCAAGCACCTTTCCCGCAGCCACTGTAAAAGCATTTTCTATCGAGCCATATGTAATTATATTGATATACCTTAGCATACTCAACTCCATTGCAACTTTATGTACAATAGCAGCAGCAAACTTATCTTCTACATATACAGAATACTCTCTACACATTTCGCCGCTTAATCTATACAACAAATCAGGCTTTATTGAGTCAAAGACTAACATTTTACTATTCTGTTGCTCTATATATCTGATATCTGCATATTCTTTCAAATTGCACATCTCCATCGAATGTGTCGTGAAGATTATTTGTAGATTTCTATCGCTTGCAATTTCGAATAATCTAATAATCAATTTTCTAAAAGCATCCGCATGCAATAGTAGATCTATTTCATCAATCAAAATCAGTGAATATTGATACGCATTATACACGGTTTGTAATATTTTTATCACTCGTTGTTCGCCTGCGCCCATACTTAATGCTGAATATACAATTCCCTCTTTTGTATGTACTCCAATGTACTTCTTTCTTCCTGCCACATGAGACATTAATTCTTCATAATTCTTGTTTAAAATATATGATGCATCTTCAATAATCTTTTCCGATAGTTTATTCTTTTCACTATTTGAAACATAATTGATAAAAGACGATTTTTTCTCAATTTCAATTTCCGGAATGCACGAAGAAATCCCCATAAAAAAGACATCTCTCACTGGACGTGTAGAATATCTTGCCCATCTATCTCCCTTCTTTTCATATTTTTTTATATGGTCTTTTCCTTCATTAAAATCATGATTTACTATAGTTAAATTACTATTTATCCATGAAGCATCTGGATTTGGCGTAAAAAAATAACTAAATCTATAATTTTCTCCTTTTTCATATGGCGAATATGTACATGCTAATGCATGGAGAATTGTCGATTTTCCTGAACCATTTACGCCCATTAATGCAATAAGATTCTTATCAAATTCTAATGATAAATTGTCTATCCCCTTTAGTTTTTTAATCGTAATTCCTTTCAATATATACTTTGGAAAAATAATTTTTGCAGTGTTTCTTTTAGCTTTTGTTTTCTGTTTTTCAGCCTTGATCTCATTAACTATTTTTCTGTCGTCACTTTGAATAAAATCGCTTATTCTATCTGCAATTGCTTTTAAAACAAAAACATTAGATGCATATGCAATCTTATTATACATACGACTTTTACTATTACATCGATTATAATCACAATTATATAGTCCCTTAAATACTGCAAACTCATTATGTGTAAATCTTCGTGGACCTATTGAATCAATCAAGTAATTCTCGCGCATATATCCCATATGAATATTACTTGTTTTTTCCACATTTCCGTGGGTTCTAAGATACCAGTTTTCTTTTTTCCAATCTGCAGTTGAAAAATTGATTTTTCTATACCATTGATCGACCATTTCTGAATTTTCATAAGATGGTTCATGTATTGGACTTCGATAAACAGGCTCTGGAAATTTAAATTTTATATTACCTAAAACCTTATATCCAATAATATATCCTTGTTTACCAACCATAGGAAATCCCGAAAAATTCATCTCATCATAAACCATATAGGAGATATCATATCCTAGTTTTAAAAATTTCTGCATATATTCTTCTAAGTTGTACCTTTTTGTCTTTAAGCTACTAACTGGAACCTCAAACAAAAAAATAGTAGGATCTTTTTTTTCAATAATATTATATATGGTGATATTAGTATTTTCATTATACCCTTTCTTTCCTGAAACTGAGAATGATTGTTGTATATATTTTGCTACAATCAAATCTGCATCTGGTAGAGAATCTGGATCTACTTCTAATAAATTGGCATTTATAATATTAGTGTTAGGCAACCATGGCTTCATTATTTCACAATTTTCTATATCATTGTCTATAGTAGCCAGAATTTCAAAACCTGCTTTTTTAAATGCATATACCCGTCCACCCAATCCTGCATTTAAATCTAATACTTTTTTTCCTGTCATTATCTCCATCTCCTGCACAATATGCTTTTATCTTCTTAGGCATCAGAAACTCAAAGAGTTGTTCAAAAAAAGTTAGTTATATAAATTAAATTATTAATCTGTCATTTATTCTCTTCCAATGTCTTTTATATTGTCTATTAATTAAACTCGTTAAACAAGTACTATTATCAAACTTCTCATGAGCCTTGCGTGCATAGGTAATAAAATTACCATGATATGTCTTACCGTTTCTGTCTTTTTTTCCAACTCTATTTCTTATATCTCCCAAGTGAGTATAATTTTTATAGAGTGCTTTCTTGGCAGCAATTTTATCTTGACCTTCTTTTAAATTGACCGATCGCACTTTATTATAAGCTCTTGTATAATACTTAAATAAACTTTTTTCTCGTAAGCGTACATTGACACCATCAAATGAAAACCCTAAATAATTAATTGTAGTTACTTTATTGCTACAATCTTTGAATGAATTATTTGTAAATAGGTATTCTTCCGTTTTATCATTATTAATTATTAATTTAGGAATTGAATCTTTTACACCTAATATGTACTCTTTATGATTTATGATTTCTCTTTCATCCATAGTGTTCTTATTCGTTGGTATACAGATAATAATATCATCACAATATCTTCTATAAAGACCACCTTTACTCGTTACATAATCATTTATAATTTTATCAAATTCAATCATATATACATTCGCATAAACTGAACTTATAGAAGACCCTTGTGGTATTCCATAGTTTTCTCTATGTTTTTGAAGATATTGCTTCTTACACTCATGAAACTCTTTAGTTTCAAAGAATTTATCCAAACCTTTACCTTCTTTTACTGTAATATTCTTAAAACTAAAAATATCAGCTCTATTTAAGTAACTATACTGAGTTATACTTTTAAATATTTTGTATTCTGCGTCATCAAGTTGATTTTTATTAGAAACTGTACAGACCATTTTCTTTAAATATGAATGATCTAAGTTATCAAAGAAATCACTAAAATCAGCTATGAAAATATATGAATTAATACTTTTAGAAATGAATTCAAATACTTCCTTTGCAAAATCTATATTATTTAATCCATGCTTATTATTCCTATATGCAATAACAGCATTATTAGTCCCATAAGACTTAGCATAGTCATTATAAATGTTGTTTAATTCATTTCCATAATACTCATATATAAATCGATCAACATGTGCAGCATAATAAATTTGTCGGACTTTGGGCTTTTTTTCTTTCTGTCCGTCAGTTTTCTCTATATATTTTTTTAATGTCATTTCAAAGTGAATAAATGGGTAGAAGCCATGTTTAAGTATCCATTTAGGACTTTTAACTTTATTCAAATAGTCTTTTCCATTCTTTTTCTGATCAATATGGGTATACGGTTTATTTTTTAAAATTTTTCTCATTTTTCTCTCCCAAAGCTTGCTAATTACATGACCGGTAGATATCAAATATGAATTAGCAAGCATAAGCAATTATGGACGTTATTTGTAATAACGGCTCTACCTACCTCCATTAATACGAAATATGGTATAATAACATTATTGATAGGACTATTAGTCTAATCAACATGGGAGGTAATCATACAATGCACATAGCTGTACATAGCATAATCATTATGTTTGTCAGTAAATTAATACTTGACGTATTATACGAAATTCCCTTATAACTATTTATAAGGCAAAATAATTATACCTCATATTTCCAACTATTACAACAAGTCTCAGACTTATTCTGACAAAAACTTTTTCTGAACTTTAGAGCAGATATAAGTTCAAATGCTAAGCGCTCCTAATCCGATTAAATTCTCGTCCTATATTACATGATAATTTACAAAATAAAGCTAATACATCCTACAATATAAGAAATATTAGCTTTTTTCTATACAATTATTATATATTTTCAGTACATTTTTGTAAAATTCTCCCCTACTTATGGTACGGTTCCCCACTCATAATCCGATACCCTCTATACACCTGCTCCAATAAAATCATCCTCATAACCTGATGTGGAAATGTCATCTTAGAAAAACTAAGCTTATAATCTGCCCTATCTAAAACTTCACTATCCAACCCAAGTGAGCCACCAATCACAAAAGCAAGATGACTTTCTCCGTTAACCCCAAGCTGCTGCATCTTATCTGATAATTCTTCGGATGAGAGCATCTTACCTTCAATTGCAAGTGCAATGACATAAGCGTTATCTTTGATATTTTTTAATATCCTCTCGCCCTCTTTTTTCTTAATCTGAAGTTCTTCCGCAGGCGAGGCGTTGTCTGGTGTCTTTTCATCTGGCAACTCGATTGTCTCTAACTTGCAATACCTGCTTAAGCGCTTTGAATACTCATCAATTGCCATCGTTAAATATTTTTCTTTTATTTTTCCAACACATACTACTGTAATTTTCATATTAATAATTATGCCTTTCCATAGCCTGTAAACTTTGTTCCGCTCGTATTAAGTTGCATATAAAATACAAAGTTGTTCGATACAAGCACAAAGTGTCATGTTAAAAGTACAAATTTGCATGCTACAATTACAAATTTGCGTGCTACAAGTACAAATTTGCGTATTACAAGCCCAAATCATCCTTTTCTCTTTCCTTCATCTTCTTTCGTAATGCTTCTGCTCTAGCAAGAAGGTCTTGTTCCATTCGTTTCTCTTCCTCCTCAAGAACGTGACCAGTACTATCTTCTACACTATCGCTTCCTTGCAGCTCGATGTTTTCCGCTTCTTTACCTACCACGGATAGAGGCTTTTGAAAGAATTTAAAAAATGTATCCATTATAAAAATACCAATTGCTATCATACCAGCAATTTGGAGAGTTTGATAAAAGTAATAAGAAGCTTTTGCTCCATCTTCTAGAATTAAGTAATAAACGATACGGTATGTCCCAACACCAGGAACCAAAGGTAAAATACCAGGAATTAAAAATACGGTTACTGGAGCTTTAAATCTTCTTGCGAAGGCGTGGGAGATAAAAGCAATAACTAAAGTAGCAACAAAAACACTCATAGCAAGACTTAAACCTCTGCCAAGACTGATGAGATAAACAAGCCAATCGATTGCTCCCACTATTGCTGAGTATACTAAAAATTTTCTTGGTACTCCAAATGCCAAAGCTAGGGTAAGTACTGCGATAAAGGCACCTATAATCTGTACTATCATACAATACCTCCTAACATCACTTTAGCAAGTGCGAGTCCAGCACCTATTCCAACGGCAAGAGAAGCCGCTGTTACAAATGCTTCTACTAATCTTGCAGCACCAGATACATAATCACCCTGAAGCGTATCTCTAATGCCATTCGTTAAAGCTACACCGGGTAATAACGGCATGATAGCGCCTGCAATGATCAATTCCATCTCTGCATTCAAATGAAAAAGATTTACGATACAAGTCGAGCTGATTGCCATTACGGCACATATCATCATGTTGGTTACAAAGCGGTTAATTTTTAACCTTTTCGACATAATATTGCTAACCATAATAAAGATACCATTCCACATAGCAAGAAAACACTCTATGAAATTTGCTCCAAGAAGGATTGCAAATCCTGGAGCTGCAATAATCATACAAAGATAGGCGAGCCAAGTTGGATAACGTACAACTTTCGTAAGTTCGTTTAGCTTTTCATTTGCAGTTTCAAGGTCGATTTCTCCACTGCATAATTTTCGTGAAATATCATTCGCGTAATAGATGTTTCCTAAATCTGTTTGCCTCTCTGCAACTCGCCTTACCTGGCTAATTGCATCAATTGAGGAATCTGCTAATGTAACAATAATCCCTGTAGACACAACAAAAACATCGCAGCGATCAAACCCCGATGTTTTTAATATTCGATAGATGGTATCCTCAACTCGATAAGTTTCCGCACCAGAACGTAACATAATCTCACCTGCCAGCACTGCGGTATCCACCAATAATTTATAGTTCATTCACATCCTCGCCTTCTTTGGATGATAAAGCAGATTTATGTTCCGCTTTTCTTTCTCCTCCTAACTTTCAAGCAGGTTCATTTACTGTAAGATACTATACTCAAAATAGAAATTTATGTCAATACCAGTTTTTATTTTTTATTAAGGATGAAACTTATCTTTGCGGGTGAAACTTATCTTTGTGGTTAAAATCTATCATAATTATAATGTGAGCTGTTAAAAATAGCAAGAGAATAGAGTTTATTGTCGCAAATAAGTGTTTTTCCCATATAATTACAATGGCAAAACAATATATGAACAAACAATAACATAAATTGTTCACAAATTATTTTAAATTACTTCATAGTTTCCTCATATTTATTGAATATAATAAAAGCATGAAAGTGAATCTTAAGTTTCACTCTCTCCTCCTCCCCCAATTATAATATATAAAAAAGCCTTAGTTTAACCGCTAAGGTTTTTTTCGTTACTATATTTAAAATTTTTTACTTATACCATGGGCAGTCTTAATTTACCTATGACATAGTTTATACTATTCAGATTTTTTTCATACTTAAAACACAAAATGAACACAAATCAATTTTATAATAAAGATAGATAGTGGTTAAACACTTTCTACTCCCACCCTATTATACGCAAGATGGTACATTGAGTTGTACAAATTGTAATGCTGTTATCAAACATCTTTACTCCCTCCCCGGTTGTAAGGAACTGATATCACGTAGATAGAACCTCCCTAGTTCAGGATTACGTTTTAGCATTACAAAACAAAAGGCAAGCATCCCCTGCTTGCCTTTTTGTTTTATAAAAATCTTCATGCAATAGAAAGGAGCTTTACAGTTAAACATCTGTAAAACTCCTTTTTATTAATTATTTATCTTTTTTCTTTTCAAGGATAATATCCCCAACATTACTTAAAATCTTTTCATCTGTTGTATCAATTGCATCCGTTATTGCCGCACCAAGTTTTTGTGAAACTTGTTTATCTTCATTGTCGGAAGCATTTAATTCATCCTCTGGAATCTTACGAACCCGAACAGAGGTAATCATTCGATTCTGTATTTCCATTAGTTCATATTCATATCCGCAATATCGAATGGTAGCCCTTTCATCGTCTCCTGGAATATGGTCTAGTAACGATACTATAAGCCCATTTAACGTATCGTAATTTTTTATATCTTCTTCTGCAAAAGGAAGAGATAACATATCTTCTAAATCTTCTAGGGAAGCTTCACCGGACACCAAGTAAGAGTCATCCTCTAATCTTGTGTAAAGCTCCTCTTCGTCATCATATTCATCCTGTATATCGCCTACGATTTCCTCTAAGATATCTTCCATAGCAACGATACCGGCAGTCTGCCCGTATTCATCAATTGCAATAGCCATATGGATTTTCTTTGTTTGCATATCGTGGAATAATACATCAATACTTTGTGTATCTGGTATGAAATATGGTTCTCTGGCCACCTTTGACAAAGGTTCAACCTTAAGTCTAGGATCCAGAAAATATAACATAACATCCTTTAAATGTAGCAAACCTACAATATTATCAATGTCCCCATCATACAATGGGAATCTGGAGTAATTCTCATCTAACATAAACCGAAGAGCCTCTTCGATAGAGAGAGCACAGTTGATTGCAATCATCTTCTTACGATGAGTCATAATGTCTTTCGCAGCCTTTTCATTAAATTCGATGATATTGGATATCATCTCAGCTTCTTCCGCTTCAAGAACTCCCTGCTCATGACCTTCATTTACCATAGACATAATTTCTTCTTCTGTTACATTCTCTTCTAAGTCACAAGGACGAATTCCAAATAAACGAAGTATGCCATTCGTATTCTTTTCCAATAACCAAATAATTGGTGCAAATAGATGAGAACAGGTTAATATCATTCCCGCCATGTTAAATGCACAGGAATCCGCATATTTTAGTGCCAGCTTTCGTGGTAATAGCATACCAAACAATACGATTAGATAAGTGATTAATATCGTAACCAATACCATTGCGATACTGGTTGTTATCGCCATAGCTTCTGGAAGCATACTACTTTCGATAAGTTTTTCAATCACACTATAAAGCTGAAAAGAATAAGTCATACCAATAAGTAAGCTGGCTAATGTTAGAAGAATCTCGATGACATTTATGTATCGATGAGGGGTATCTAACAATTTAACTAAGCGTTTTGCCTTCTTATCTCCCTCTTCTGCCCGCTTTCTGGCAAGGACTTCGTTTACATTTTCAATGGCTGCCTCAGCTGCTGATGCTAATGCATTTAGTGTTACTAGTACTAGTATTAAGACAAGACCACGTATGGGATGTCCATCCATATAATTTCAAATCTCCTTTAATATATTTTTTCCGCAGTTTCTATTATACCATATTTTTCTGCGGTGCAAAACATACTTCATGAATGTTATGTAAAGTATTGAATAATAGAAATTAAGTTTACAACATTTCTATTATTTAGGTTATTTACATCTTCTTGTTACTTCATGATGAACAAGATAGATAACGGTCTACTTTTAAAAATTGGCAAGCGTGTCCCTGCTTGCCTCGTGTCATCTATTAAACTTAGCCTACTTAAGGTTTTTTCCTAACTAATCTCCGTACGTTACACTCCTCTACAAGGACTAATAAATCAATATATTAATTTTCCTGTCATTATTACCAATAACTTGTTATTGAGTGCATGCCGCACAGCGCTATAAGAAATTACATATTTCATAATAACTTATTTGCTCCCCTTAAGAGCACGCTATTATGAGGCGCGGAAGTGAACCAATGTCACCACCGCATTCATAATAAGTACGACCTATGTATCCAGGGCGAAGCTAATAAGTAAAGCTTTGTCAATACGCTTAAGGATATCTTGGTCCAAATGACACACTTTCTCTTTTAATCTGGATTTATCAATGGTACGAACCTGTTCTAACAGGATTACGGAATCTTTGACAATTCCATATTTGTCAGCATCGATTTCCACGTGCGTAGGCAACTTCGCCTTATTCATCTTTGAAGTAATTGCTGCACAGATAACTGTCGGACTGTGCTTGTTACCGGTGTCATTTTGAATTATTAATACAGGGCGTACACCACCCTGCTCACTTCCAATGACCGGTCTTAAATCCGCATAAAAAATATCGCCTCTTTTTATAATCACATAACTCACACTCCATCTTATGGCTTTAGCTTTATTATTACCACTTTTGACCATCGTATTCCATAAAACGTAACATTCTATGTAGATTGCGGTTATGTATTTCACATCTCCTAACAAAATATAGAACTTTTTTAATGTCGGATCGATACGGGCTTTCCATTCTGATAATAAACTCTTGGAATTCTCTTTCCTACATTACAGACAAATTCATAGTTAAAGGAGCCAGCGAGGTCTGCAGGTTCTTCTACTGGTATAACATTATCGCCATCCCTTCCAACTAACGTCACGATATCTCCTTGCTTTACTTCAGGTATGTCTGTAACATCTATCATAAACTGGTCCATACATATTCTACCCACAATTGGGGCAAATTCTCCATGAACCAAGACTCTGCCAACGTTTGACAGTTGTCTTGGAAAACCATCCCCATAACCCACCGGTACTGTTGCGATTGTCATAGTTCTCTTTGTGACAAATGTACTTCCGTAACCGATTCCATGGCCTGGTTCCAGTTCCTTTACAAATGAGATATGTGTTTTAAGTTCCATCGCGGGTTCTAATCTAAGGTGATTCTTATCAACCTCTTCGGACGGATATAATCCATAGAGACTTATTCCAAACCGTACCATACTAAGATTCATTTCCGGAAGGTCGATTGTCCCAGCACTATTAGAAATGTGTTGTATAGGCAATTTAACCCCTTGCGCTTCTAACTGATTCACAAAGGCTGTAAACAATTCAAATTGTTTTTTTGCCGATGTTTTATCTGTCATATCTGCACATGCCATATGAGTAAAGATTCCGTCTAACTTTAGATTAGAAAGTTTCTTCATCTTGACAATTTCATCTATGCTTTCGGCTGTCGGCTGGTATCCGATCCTACTCATACCAGTGTCAAGCTTTATGTGAATTTTGGCTACCTTGCCAAGAGTTCTTGCAATTTCATCCATTTTCTTTGCCATCAACAGTTGAAAAACTGTCTGTGTCAAATCATATTGGATTACTTCAGTCAGAAGTTCTGGAGCTGTATATCCTAAAATTAAGATAGGCTTTGTTATGCCTGCTTCACGAAGCTCTATTCCTTCTTCCACAATCGCTACTGCATAAGCTTCTACGTCATTATCAATAGCTCTAGCAATTGGAACTGCTCCATGACCATAACCATCTGCCTTAATTACAGCAAAAATCCCAGTTTCTTTCTTTATGTTCTTTCTTACTTCCGCAACATTATGAATAATAGCATCCAAATTAATATCAGCGCTTACACGCAAGTATCTTGGATTATACGTTTCTTCCATCATGATTTCTTAAAACCTCCGGCAACGCTCCGATTATATCCCCAGCTAACATAGAGTAAGTTGATTTTACTTTGGCGGCCTCTTCTCCTGCCAGCCCATGAAGATATACACCTAGTGTTGCTGCCTTTCCTGCTTCAAGTCCCCCCGCTATCAAACCAGCAATGATTCCCGTGAGTACATCACCGCTACCTCCAGTCGCCATTCCATGGGTTCCGGATACATTGATATAACGCAAGTCTTTTGAAGCAACGATAGTCCTGCTATCTTTTAACACATAAATCATTAAGTTATTATAAGTAC
The DNA here is from genome assembly GCF_031997925.1 of Lachnoclostridium sp. Classification (NCBI taxonomy): domain Bacteria; kingdom Bacillati; phylum Bacillota; class Clostridia; order Lachnospirales; family Lachnospiraceae; genus Lachnoclostridium; species Lachnoclostridium sp. The sequence continues at coordinate 48,702 of NZ_DAMADT010000005.1, forward strand.
AATAGCCGGCTATGTCAATTAAATTACAAGGAATTTTATTAAGTGGATATAAAGTGAGCCTTGAAAGCTCCTTTAAATGAGGTGTCAAGATAGTTCCTTTTGGTAGTATATCCATTATATGGTGTATTCGTTGATGGAAACGTTCTACTTCATCTGTCATCTCTGATACTTCGGGTATCATTTCATCTGCTAACTTAGCCAGTAAATTAATTCCATCTGCATCTACAATAAGTGGCACTCTTGCTTCCTTACACACTTTAAGCAATAATTTCTTAGCCATATCCTCTGTCGATAGCCCTGGACCAATAACAATTACAGTTGCAAACTCCAATGCTTTCTTAATCTGTTCCTCACTATTCTCCTCATCATAGGCTGCAAACAATGCTTCAGGAAGCATCCCCTGAAGCACAGGAATTGCTTTCTTTGCTGTAAGAATTTTTACTAAACCTGCACCCATATGATATGCTGCTGCCGCACTAAAATAAGCTGCACCAGTCATGTTTTCTGTTCCAGCAATCACAAGTACCCTACCATAGCTTCCTTTGTTAGAATATGCCATTCTTTCTGGTAGTTTATCTAAATCAGCAGCTTCATAGTAAGTATAGGTAAGACTGTCCAGTTTTTCCTTTGCAAATCCGATATCTGCGATATGAACCTTCCCAGCATAAGTAGCCCCAGGGTAAAGCAAAAGTCCAAGTTTTTGTTCCCCAAAAGTAACCGTTTCGTTTGCTTTTACTGCACAACAAAAGACTTGCCCATCACTTGCATTAACACCAGACGGTATATCAACCGAAACCACGTAACAGTCGCTTTGATTAATACTTTTGATTACCTTCGCATATTCACCACCCACTGGTTTGCTAAGGCCAATACCAAAGATACCGTCAATTACTATATTATATTCTGCTATCTCCCATTCGGTACGGATGGATAACCCTAAATTTTTCGCAATCTTCCACTGTTCTCTACATTCTTTCGAAAACTTCTCAAATTCACCGATGACTCCTATGGTTACGTTATAACCCCATAAATGTAAAATACGAGCAGCTGCAATCCCATCACCGCCATTGTTGCCGGTTCCACAAACCGCGATAATCTTATCGGTCTGTTTTGCATGTTCTTTCACTTGTTCCGCCACATAAAGTGCAGCACGCTCCATGAGAACCATTGCTGGAATTCCAATCTGCTCGATTGTCATCTTATCTAAGTTTTTCATCTGCACTGCATCTAGTGCATACCGCATAAGAACCTCCATTCTTTAGCAATCCTGCAAATCTGGGACACAAACACACTTGTAATCATGCCTGCTCAGTAAGCTATGTTAAATATAATTATTTAGTAGTAGGCTGGAAGTTTGCGCCGAGGATTACGCAGGCACAAACTTCTGTGTGAGATTTAGAAGTTCTTCGGCACCGTATTGAGGTGCCCTAGAACTTCTTCTCACACTTCACACTTCTCCTATTACATAAGCACTAACTAATTCCTTCGTATTTGTAATAGAGACATGAATCCTAACGACATTATGTTCCTTCGCCAAAAGTTCAGCATTTCCATATAGATTTACATAAGGTTTCCCAAGATTATCGCGAAGTACTTCAATTTCATTCGGTGCAATTGCACGAAAGCCTGTTCCAAACATTTTTACTACCGCTTCTTTGACAGCAAAATTAGAAGCTGCCTTTCGAATATCCGAAAGAAGCAGCTTCTGTTCCTGCTCCGTAAAAATCTTCGTAAAGAATGCCTTCCGTTCGCAGGCTTTCACTACACGGTTAATTTCTATCATATCCGTGCCAATACCAAAAATCATGATAAGAAACTCCACTCTGATTAATTATAGTAAATCTTGTTCTTCATCAATTTTGCGCATCATCTCAGTCCCTAGCATTTCATAGAGATATGTATAAGTCCCACGATAATCTTTCTCTATTTCAAGTTTTTGCTTCTTCAAATTTCGTAGCTTTACTTCCATCTCCATGATTTCATCTGTTAAGGCTTTTTTTCTTAAATTTTCATCATAAATATTATTATAACAACGCTGTAAGCTCTCTAGCATCAATTCTTCATTTTTTGCAGCTATTTCACTTGGTAATTTTTCGAGTTTGTCCTCTGCAATCAATAACTTCTGATTAATATCTTCGATAAGTTTTTGATTTTTGGACAATTTTCTTCCTTTTAGTTTACCAAGCGGTGTATGATCCACTTCCATGTTCTCCACAATTTCCTGCATCAGTTGAGACTTATATCGTTTCAAACCTTTGATATCTTCTAAGACTCTGCTCTGATCTTTCATCAATTCGACAAGTTCATCCCGTAACCTTAGTTGCACCCCAGACATCTTTTCCTCTGGGAATAAATTGATAAAGCGTTCATCTAGTGTTACAATTGGAATCTTTCGATTTCGAAAGGTTTGGCGAAGACTCATTTCTGAGAATACTTTACTACGATTTTCTTTCACATATCTTGGTTCCGTCCTTGAAGGTTCTATAGAACTTGATACTTTCAAATTTTCAAACTCAAGATCAAAATCATCGTCTAAATCGTCCAAATCACCTAATGACTTGGTCTTTGGTTCCGATTTGTCGCCAAAACGTTTTCCTAATCTCAAATACTCTCCCCCGATTCTTCTGCCGCTTTTAAATTATAGGACAGTCTCATAAGGCTTTCTGCCAAGTGAACATTTTCAACCATAACATCTTTTGGTAAATTTAAATCTGTTGGTGCGAAATTCCATATTGCACGTACACCAAGTTGAACTAAATCTGCCGCAACCTGTGGTGCTTTTGCTTTCGGTATCGTAAGTGCTGCTATATTGACTGTATTATTTTTCATAAATTCTTCTAGCTCATCAACTAATCGGATTTCAATTCCGCGAATGGATAGTCCTATCAATCTAGGATTCACATCAAAAATTCCACAGATATAAAATCCTCTTCTCTCAAAATCTGTATAATTTGCAAGCGCTTGACCCAAATTACCAGCTCCAATAATAATAACATTATATTTCTTATCCAGACCAAGTATTTTGCCAATTTCGGTATAAAGATATTCTACATTATAACCATATCCTTGTTGACCAAAACCGCCAAAGTTATTTAGATCCTGACGGATCTGTGATGCCGTTACATTCATCTTCTCGCTTAACTCTTTCGAAGAGATACGCACAACATCATTCTCTAATAATTCTCCAAGATAACGATAGTATCTTGGAAGACGCTTGATTACCGCTGATGAAATTGTTTTATCGTACATGCTAACCCTCCATCTTTCTCCTTCCAGGTTTTCCTATTCTTACACCCCGTATTCATAAGATTGTAACCCTGGTATTACAACAGATTATACACAGATAGGATGTGTTTCAATTATAAATATTATAGTAAATTGTGAATAACCTGTCAATGATTTGACGAAGTATACTACGTATGTTAGAATAATCTACAGTTAATATGCGCCTGCAATACACTTCTATTCATGGGATTTGTAGGTGTTAAGAAAGTGTGAAGAAATATCGTCTTCTTATCATGCAAATTGAAGTATATAAAATCTTCATTTTGCTTAATTATTAACAAGGAAAAGTTTGTAAATCGTGTTTTTTCTTGTGTATGACAAGGAAACTCATATAATGTACTTTTTCTTATATATTATCAGAACAAAAAACTTGTTCTGATAATCGAATTGACGGTGCTAAGTGCGCACCTTTTCTCAGAACAAAAAACATGTTTTGATAATCGAATTGACGGTGCTAAGTACGCACCTTTTATCAGAACAAAAAACATGTTCTATTAATCGGATTGACGGTGCAAAGTACGCACCTTTTATCAGAAGTTTACAAAGCAAACTTCTGATAAATATATTATTTGTGAAGCTCTTATGCAGCTTCCTTTCAGAAGTGTGAGGATACATCATGATACTAGCATGTAAAAATATTAGTAAAAGCTTTGGAACGACTCCAATATTAGATAAAATCGCTTTCCATGTAAATGAGCGCGAAAAAGTAGCTATTGTAGGAATTAATGGTGCAGGAAAATCTACCTTAATTAAAATCATCATGGGAGAACTAACTGCTGATGAAGGAGAGATTATCTTTGCAAAAGGTGCAACTGTCGGATATCTTGCCCAACATCAGGACCTGTCCACAGATAGTACTATATATGAAGAAGTTTTAGCAATAAAATCTGATATTATTAAAATGGAAGAAACAATTCGCCGTCTTGAAGTAGATATGAAATCAGCTACCGGTGCAGAATTAGAACGGATGCTTTCTTCCTATTCAAGACTAACACATGATTTTGAATTGAAGAATGGATATGCCTACCAAAGTGAAGTAATTGGTGTACTAAAAGGCCTTGGCTTTACGGAGGAAGATTTTAACAAAAAAGTATCAACACTTTCTGGTGGACAAAAAACCCGTGTGGCCCTTGGTAAACTTCTCCTAAGCACACCAGATATCATCTTCTTGGATGAGCCTACCAATCACCTTGATATGGAATCTATTGCTTGGTTAGAAACCTTCTTAGTAAATTACTCCGGAGCCGTTGTTGTAATCGCCCATGACCGTTACTTCCTTAATAAAGTAGTTACTAAGGTTGTAGAGTTAGATAACACAAAGGCAACCATGTTCGAAGGAAATTATTCTGACTATGCAATGAAAAAAGAGCAACTTCGTGAAACCATGATTCGTCATTACTTAAATCAACAGCGTGAAATTAAACATCAAGAAGAGGTCATAGCAAAGCTTCGTTCCTTCAATCGTGAAAAATCCATAAAGCGCGCGGAAAGCCGCGAGAAGATGTTGGATAAAATAGATCGCCTGGATAAACCAGTTACCGTTAATGATAAAATGCATATAGCCCTTGAACCAAATATAATAAGTGGCAATGACGTACTAACTGTAACTGATCTGCAAAAATCCTATGGTTCTCTAACACTGTTTGACCAACTGAATTTTGAAATAAAACGTGGTGAAAAAGTAGCAATTATCGGTAATAACGGTACCGGTAAAACAACCATATTAAAAATAGTTAATCAGATTATAAATGCCGATGCAGGAGACGTTAAACTTGGTGCAAAGGTTTTTGTTGGCTACTATGATCAGGAACATCATGTTCTTAATATGGAAAAAACAATCTTTGACGAGATTCAAGATACGTATCCAAATATGGATAACACAAAAGTACGTAATATCCTTGCTGCATTTTTATTTACCGGCGATGATGTATTTAAATTAATTAAAGATATCAGTGGTGGAGAGCGTGGCCGCGTATCTCTAGCAAAGCTTATGCTATCCGATGCGAACTTCCTTATCATGGACGAGCCTACCAACCACCTTGATATTACCTCAAAGGAAATATTAGAAAATGCGATTAACAATTATACCGGTACGGTACTTTATGTATCCCACGACCGTTATTTTATTAATCGTACTGCAACCAGAATTCTTGACCTAACCAATCAGACTTTCTTAAATTATCTTGGTAATTATGATTATTATCTTGAGAAGAAACCAGAGATGGAATGGAGAGCCTTTGGTAATAAATATGGATCTAATTCTGACGCTAACAATAATGTTTTAGATGGACTTCGTATTGATAAGCATTTAGATCAGGCAAATAAAGATTTACAAGCTTCATCTTATCCACAAGAACCAGTTTCTGAGAATAAGCTTGACTGGCAACAGCAAAAAGAAGAACAAGCCAAACTTAGAAAGCGTCAGAATGACTTAAAGAAAGTCGAAGATGAAATCACACGTATGGAAGCAAGGAATGAAGAACTAGAAGAATTGCTTGCAGACTCTTCTATCTATACGAACTCCTCAAAGCTAATCGAGGTTCATAAAGAAAAGAAGGAAGTAGAAGAAAAACTAGAAGCTCTAATGGAACAATGGGAAGAACTTAGTGAGTAACTAATCATTTAAATTTATAAGACATAATAATGATCTAAAAATACTATAAAATAAAGAAAAGATCAGCAGAGTCAAAAAGGTTGATATATAACCTTTTATAGACTTTTGCTGATCTTATTTTTTGGTCAAAGCGGATATTTCCACTTGCCTACAGGCAAGTTTTCCGCTTACGCTACCAGTACTACCTCATTCTTAATCTCTTATTCTGAACACTAAATCTCCCGGAATCTTTGAGTGTTACCAGAGGCTATTTTTATCAAATCATCTTAATCATTTTTTTAACTAACCCACATATTTTCACTTGATATTATCCACTTTTCTCCATCAAACTTTGCATTACCTTTATAACCAATAGCACCTAGTCCACTTCTCCATTTTCTGATATCATACCTTAGTGTTTCTATATCTTCCTTATATTCTGAATTACTAATGGTTATTATAATTCCTGTAGGAAAATAAAGTTCTTCTTTATTAATAAGTCCTTCTTCCGCTAATTGATCAAAAGTACTTTCCTTTACTTCCAGACCATACATTCCATACAATTTCATTAATAAGATTTCCTTATCTGTCTCAGAAAGATTCGTTATTTCAGTTAAATCGAGAGCAATTATGTTTATACCACTATTTAAACCACTATCAAGGTTGTAAATATCATCAATTATAGTAGCATATCCATCTATTAATAGATTAGATTCCAAAATATTAATATAATCAGCTGTTATCTGCGCAGGATATGACTCTAATATAATCCCGTTATAAGTGATATTAATAACATCTCCAATTTGAATCTCATTTAAATCTACTTCCTTTTTATCTTCATCATATATTATTGCACTGCCAGTTCCTATACTGATTTTATCAGAAGACCTAAATTCATTGGAATTAACATCCGGTTTTACTAAAAGACCATTGCTGTTATCAATAACCAGTGCCTTAAATACAGATTTACATAAAGAGGCTATATAATCTAAATCCATAGTAGTATCATCATCAGTCTTATAGAAATAATTCCTATATTTAATAATTGATTCATCTTGAATCATGATGGTATCTATTACTTTCCCATCTGCCATAAAATCAAGAGCATAACGCCATCCTGTATTTTGCTCAGGTGATTTTCCTTTTGTAAATACTATCTTCTTTAGATAATTATATAACTCTTTTGATTCATTCTCATCCAAAGATACCATATTACCAGTTGTACCATCCCTAACTTCTATATTTGTAAATTCCAATTTTGTATTTTCTATAGAGAAAGGTTTCTTAGTACATCCAACTAATATTCCGGAAAAAAGTAATATGGATAAAAATAAATACATTTTTCTCTTCATGAAATTGCTCCTTCCACATCTCCTTATTATTAGACGATTAGAATATCAAAATTATTAGACGATTAGAATATCCAAAAGTTCCATATTTTAATTGTAGCCACTAAAGCGGCACACAGTTTATATTTATGCCAGATTTTATTGATTCCTTCTTCTCCAATGATGTCTTTTCGAAGTGGCACTGCCTCAAAACGTTATTTATGAATTACAAGAATACTCCTTATGTAAGTTAAATCTTATTTCATTTCCAACTTTTTATAAGTTTAGTAAAATGACATAAAAAGTTTAGTAATAGAAAGAATTTATATTGACATACTATTTTATCTGTGTATAATAATAGAAGTCGAGTTTAGAAATGCTAAACTTATGGTTTAATAAAATCTCAACTTCCTATTAATGGAATTCTAAAGAACATAATCGGATTAGCGGTACAAAAATCGTACCTTTTATCCTTTGATAACGAATGATGATACATGTAAACATGAACCACAAAGAAAGGTTTGGTGAACAGCATGAAGATAGGTGCTAAAATTAAAGAACTACGAGTTCAAAAAAGCTTAACCCAGGAAGAGCTTGCAGATCGAGCGGAGCTTTCAAAAGGATTTATCTCTCAATTAGAACGTGACATCACTTCGCCTTCCATCGCCACCTTAGTCGATCTTTTGCAATGCTTAGGTACGAACTTAGAGGCATTCTTTACGGACACAACATCGGAGCAGGTAGTATTCAAACGTGGGGATTATTTTGAAAAGGTAGATAATGAGCTGAATAATAAGATAGAATGGATTATTCCAAATGCTCAGAAAAATATGATGGAGCCAATTTTATTGACATTAGAACCAGGTGGTTCCACCTATCCAGATAACCCACACGAGGGAGAAGAATTTGGATATGTGCTTAGCGGTTCGATTACAATTCATATCGGTAACAAAACACATCGAGCAAAGAAAGGGGAATCCTTTTACTTTACTCCAAATAAAAATCACTATATAGCGGCTACCGGTAAGACCGGCGCTACGCTACTTTGGGTATCCACCCCGCCGAGCTTCTAGGAGGAATGAACATGATAGATAATAAGTTAATCGATCTTATAAATATAACAAAACGCTATGGAAATAACGTCGTAATCGACGATTTAAATCTCTACATTCGTGAAAATGAGTTTTTAACACTCCTGGGTCCTTCCGGATGTGGTAAAACTACTACCCTCCGTATTATTGGTGGTTTTGAACAGCCTGATCAGGGCCGTGTTATTTTTAATGGGAAAGATATTACGAAGCTTCCTCCAAATGAACGTCAACTAAATACTGTATTTCAAAAATACGCGTTATTTACTCATATGACGATTCAAGAAAACATTGCGTTCGGTCTTAAAATCAAGAAAAAAAGCAAGCAATATATTAATGATAAGATTTCTTATGCCTTAAAATTAGTAAACTTAGATGGTTTTGAAAATCGTATGCCGGATTCCTTAAGCGGTGGTCAGCAACAGCGTATCGCAATTGCTCGTGCTATTGTAAATGAGCCTAAGGTTCTTCTACTAGATGAGCCTCTTGGTGCTCTTGACTTAAAACTTCGCCAAGACATGCAATATGAATTAATTCGTTTAAAAAATGAACTTGGTATTACTTTCGTGTATGTTACTCATGACCAGGAAGAAGCATTAACCATGTCTGATACAATTATGGTCATGAATCAAGGCTATATTCAGCAGATTGGTACACCAGAGAAGATTTACAACGAGCCAAAGAATGCCTTTGTTGCAGACTTTATCGGTGAAAGCAATATCATCAATGCAACCATGGTACAAGACCGTTTAGTTAATATTCTTGGAGCCAATTTCCCATGTGTGGATGTAGGCTTTGGTAAAATTCAACCAGTCGATGTGGTAATTCGTCCGGAAGATATCGATTTAGTAGCTCCAGAAGATGGAATTATCAGAGGACGTGTCACTTCCTTAATCTTTAAGGGTGTTCATTATGAGATGACGGTTATGGCAAATGGATTTGAGTGGCTTGTACATTCTACTGACCTTTCACCGGTTGGTGCTGAAGTAGGTATTAAGGTAGATCCATATGACATTCAGATTATGAACAAGCCAGAATCCGAAGATGAGGAGGCTGTAGGTGTCAATGAATAATCAAGAGGAAAGCAAAGTAACCGCACAAGAGGCTACTGTTACATTGGTGAAAAAGTCTCACCACTTCAGTGGGAAATCCTTCCTGACTTTTCCTTATATTTTATGGATGGGTGCCTTTATTATTATTCCACTGATTATGGTCGTTTACTACGGCTTTACTACAAAGGATAGCAATAGCTTTACCCTAGAGAATATAAAATTAATCGCAGACCCGGTTAATCAAAAAGCTTTATTCCTAAGCTTAAAACTATCTCTAATTAGTACTTTGGTATGCTTATTACTCGCATATCCACTTGCCTTAATTTTAAAAAGTATGAAGTTAAAAAATAACAGCTTTGTCGTATTAGTTATGATTCTCCCTATGTGGATGAACTTTTTACTTCGTACCATAGCTTGGCAGAACATCTTGGAAAATAATGGTATTATTAATACCTTACTAAAAGCATTAAATCTGCCAACGATTAATATCATAAACACTCCAACCGCCATTGTGCTTGGTATGGTTTATAATTTCCTACCGTTTATGATATTGCCAATTTATAATACCCTTGCAAAGGTTGATGACAATGTTATCAATGCTGCTCGTGACCTTGGTGCAAATGGATGGGTTACCTTCCGTAAAATCATCTTCCCATTAAGTATTCCTGGAGTAATTAGTGGTATTACGATGGTATTCGTTCCTTCTCTAACCACATTTGTTATCTCTAATATTCTTGGCGGAAGTAAGATTGTCTTAATTGGTAATGTCATTGAACAGCAGTTCCAGAAAGTTGGAAACTGGCATGCAGGTTCTGGACTATCCATCGTGCTGATGGTATTTATCTTAATCAGCATGGCAATCCTCGCAAAATATGACAAAGAATCGGAGGGCACAAACGTATGGTAAAAAAAATAAGTCAAAAAATCTATGTTGCCCTTATTATGTTCTTCTTGTATGCACCAATTATGGTACTTATCGTCCTATCTTTTAATAAATCCAAATCCCGTAGTAAATGGGGTGGATTTACCTTGGATTGGTATAAGTCCTTATTTCAAAATGAGGAGATCATGAGTGCATTGTATACTACATTAATCATTGCATTTTTATCTGCATTAATTGCTACTTTAATTGGTACAGCAGCTGCCATTGGCATGAACCATATGCGTAAGGTCCCAAAAACTATCATGATGGGTATCACAAATATACCGATGTTGAATGCGGACATTGTAACTGGTATCTCATTAATGCTTCTTTTTATTGCAGTTAATTTTACACTTGGGTTTAAAAGTGTATTAATTGCACATATTACATTTAACATTCCTTATGTAATATTAAGTGTAATGCCTAAATTAAAGCAAACAAATCGAAATACTTATGAAGCCGCACTAGACCTTGGAGCTTCTCCTATATCAGCATTTTTTAAGGTTGTATTGCCTGATATCCTTCCAGGTGTCTTTTCCGGATTCTTATTAGCTTTTACTATGTCACTCGATGACTTTATTATTACACACTTTACAAGAGGTGCGGCTGTTAATACTCTCTCCACTAAGATTTATGCTGAAACGAGAAAAGGTATTAAGCCTGAGATGTATGCTCTATCCACTCTTCTCTTCCTCTCTGTCTTAATACTACTTATCATCATCAATCGTAGAAATGATAGTATAGAGAAGAAACGTAATGCAGTAGCTCTCGCACCTGCAAATAAACTCTAAAACTGAAAGAACGAGGTATTTTACATGAAAAAATCTAAACTTTTTGTAGCCCTCCTTCTTGTTTGCGCACTGGTATTCTCCGCATGTGGCTCCAAGGAAGACAAAGGTAATAATGCTACTCAGGGAAATGGAGAAGAAAATCCCGGAAACAACAGTTCTTCCAATAAAGGTGAAGTCTATGTTTACAACTGGGGTGAGTATATTGACCGTGATGTCATCTCTATGTTCGAAAAAGAAACTGGTATTAAAGTATTCTATCAAGAATTCGAATTAAACGAAGACATGTACCCTATTATTAAAACCGGTGCAGTAAATTATGATGTTGTTTGCCCATCTGATTATATGATTGAAAAAATGATTCAGGAAGACTTACTTGCTGAAATTAATTATGATAATGTTCCAAACATTACAAATATTGATGAATTGTATTTAAAAACAGCGGAAAGTTTTGATCCAGGCAATAAATTCAGTGTTCCTTATTGCTGGGGTACGGTTGGTATTCTTTATAACAAAACCATGGTAGACGAACCAATCGATAGCTGGGGCGTATTATTTGATGAAAAATACAAGAATGATATTTTAATGATAGACAGCGTTCGTGATGCTTTCATGGTAGCGTTAACCTATCTTGGATACGACCAAAACACAACAGACGAGAAAGAGTTAAATGCTGCAAGAGATTTATTAAAAGAACAGTATCCATTAGTTCAAGCATACGTTGTTGATCAGGTACGTGACAAGATGATTGGTGAAGAGGCAGCTCTTGGTGTTATTTACTCTGGTGAAGCAATCTACACAAAACGTGAGAATGAAAACCTTGAGTATGTTGTACCAAAAGAAGGCTCAAACGTATGGATTGATGGTTGGGTAATTCCTAAGAATAGTAAAAACAAAGAAAATGCGGAAGCGTGGATTAACTTTATGTGCCGTCCTGACATCGCATTAAAGAACTTTGAATACATTACTTATTCTACACCAAACAAAGCAGCCAGAGAATTAATTGAAGACGAAGAAATTAAGAACAGCCAAGTTGCTTTCCCAGATGTGTCTATACTTGATCGTTGCAAGTCCTTTCAATATCTTGGTGAAGATATGGAAAATGTTTATGTGAAAAAATGGAATGAAGTGAAGTATTAAAAAGTGAAATAGTACAATTTAAGCTGATCGAACGAAATATGAAAAAGAAATCTTGTTTTAGTTTTCTTCCTTTCGTAATTTCGTTCGATCAGCTTTTCTCTTTTTCTTTATTCTTATGTCAAAAATACAATTTTTTTGAATGATGAATTCTATATAATAGAGTGGCCATGAGTAGCCATAACATTATCTATGAATAAAATAGTAAAAAAGGCTTTCCACAGCCATGTTTTTAAGGGGAAACGAATGGATAGACGAAATGAAAAGAAATGCTGTAATTACTTAACCGATAGCCTTGGAAGACCCATTCCAAATGATACAAATTCTTTGACTATTGGTTCAAATGGTCCAGTTCTTCTTCAAGATTTACATTTTATAGATAAGCTTTCACACTTTGATCGTGAAAGAATCCCTGAAAGAGTTGTACATGCAAAAGGCGCTGGTGCTTTTGGTTATTTTCAACCATATGGTTGTATGTCTGATTACACCTGTGCTGAGTTTTTACAAAACCCAAATTGTAAAACAAAGGTATTTGTACGTTTTTCCACGGTAATTGGCTCTAAAGGTTCCGCAGATACAGTACGAGATCCTCGTGGTTTTGCAGTTAAATTTTATACTACGGAAGGCATCTATGATATTGTCGGAAATGATCTTCCTGTATTTTTTATCCGTGATGGCATCAAGTTTCCAGATGTAATTCATTCTTTAAAGCCATCACCAGATAACAACTTACGTGACCCTCAAAGATTCTGGGATTTTGTTTCCTTATCACCAGAGGCTACTCATATGATTACTTGGCTATATTCTGATCGTGGAACTATAAAAGACTATCGTCATGTAGATGGTTTTGGTGTTAATACTTACATCTGGGTAAATGCTTGCGGAAAACGTGTCTATATCAAATATCACTGGAAGACACAGCAAGGATTACAGACAATTGATCGATTTGAAGCAGAACACTTGTCAGGTACCGATCCTGACGTAGCGGTAAGAAGCTTGTACGAATCCATTGCGAACGGTTGTTATCCAAGTTGGGAACTCTGTGTTCAGGTAATGGATCCCGATTTGGTTGAATGTCTTGACTTTGATCCACTGGATGACACAAAAATCTGGCCAGAAGACCAATTTCCATTAATGCCAATTGGATTAATGACATTAGATTGTAATCCTGAAAATTTCTTTGCAGAAGTAGAGCAAGCTGCTTTTTGCCCTGGCAATATTGTACCTGGCGTGGAACTTTCTGCTGATAAAATGCTTCAAGGTAGATCTTTCTCCTACTTTGATACACAACGTCATCGTCTGGGACCTAATTTTGCACAGCTTCCTATCAATCGTTCCATCTCCTGCATAAATAATAATCAACGAGATGGTGCTAGTACCTATATATTTAACCCAAATCCTATTAACTACTCGCCGAATAGTTTAAATTGTGGCTTCCCAAAAGTTGCTGAAGTTTGTCAATCAGAACCTGAATGTGTTAGCGGTTATATCGCTCGTATTCCAATTAAAAATCCGTGTGATTTTAAGCAAGCTGGAGAACACTATGAATCACTAACCTGTGAAGAAAGATGCCGCTTAGTCGATAATATTGCGGTTGAACTTTATAAGTGTAATCAAGATATTATAAACCGTGTCCTTTGCTATTTCTATAAAGCTCATCAGGAATTTGGAGAGCAAGTGGAATGCGCAGTCAACTATTATAGACAATGTGCTAATTAAATCAACTGTTTACTAAAATACAGCTTTCACCATACCTAAACTAGGAAATTTTAATTTATCAGCACCTAATAAAAAGCGAGCAAATTAATATTCCATGAGATAGCAACGCCTCCTAACTAAGAAAAAGCGAGCAGACTTAATATTCTATGAGAGAAACTCCTCTCTTGAATACTAAGTATGTGCTCGCTTTTCCTCTTTATTAGTGAAAAGTTGATAAATGTTTAAGCTCTGTCCCGTCTGCAAGACAAGGCACTTTGTTAAGGACGGCATTGTAATACAAGATTAAATGCTTCCCCCTGTGTTGTTACACTATTTTACCGACATATACGCTGAAACAGTGTATGTTATCTATTCGACAATATTTCTTCTCTCTCCTGCCAAATAGGACTTAATATTAAGATATACCTCTTTCGCACAACGATTTCTTGCTTCCACAGTGGCCCAAGCTATGTGCGGTGTTATGATTAGCCGTGTGCTATCTTGTACTTTTCGTAACGGGTTATCAGCAAGCATCGGTTCCACAGTTAAAACATCAAGCCCTGCGCCACCAATTTTTTCTGCTAATAAAGCATTTGCTAATGCTTCTTGATTTACGATTGCTCCACGTCCTAAATTTAATAAAATGGCATCTGGCTTCATCATCTCTAATTCTGCCTCTCCGATTAAATCTGTTGTCGCTTCCGTTAATGGAGCATGAATGGAAACTACATCCGATATTTTTAGTAAGGTTGGTAAATCCACTCTTTCGTATTCAAAATTTTGATTTTTACCAGAAGTGGAGTAATAGACCACCTTACAGCCAAATAACTCTGCAATTCTAGCTACTCCCTGTCCGATTTCTCCAAGACCTATGATACCGAAAGTTTTACCATACAATTCATGAAATTTTACATCAAAATTACTAAAGATATCGCTTCTTGTATATTCTCCAGACTTTACATAGTGATCATAATAAGCTAATTTTTCATAAACGTAAAATAACAAGGCAAACGTATGCTGTACTACAGACTGGGTTGAGTAGCCCTTTACATTGGCTACCGAAATTCCATGCTTTTTGATATACGCAAAATCTATATTATTCGTTCCCGTCGCAGTCAGACAAATTAATTTTAATTTTGTTGCACCTTTTAGAATATCCTCGTTCATTGGAATTTTATTTACTATGATAACATCAGCGTCTTCTATTCTTTCAGCATTTTCTAACGGATTGGATTCTCCATAGATAACGACATCACCAAACTCTTGGAACATGCTTAAATCCACATCATTTCCTAAAGTGTTTGCTTCCATGATTACAATTTTCATATTCAACCTCCATACTGCGACTATCTTTATGAGCAACTAATGCTCAAGTTTGGCGCAGCACAAACTTGGCAAGTGAATGTCTATTCTGCCATACGCAAGGTAGTTAAATGATCAAAGGAATCAATAACATATTCATACTCTGTTGCATCTCCAAACCCATAGCGCGCAAATACAAAAGGAATCTTCGCTTGATGTGCAGCGTCTCCATCCCCACCTGTATCTCCAACGTAGATTGGATTTCTTAATTGATTTCGTTTCATCACAATGCGAATGTTATCTGCTTTTAATTTTCCAGTGCCTCCAGGACACTCAAAATCATCAAAATACTGTCCTAGATTATGCGCTTCTAAAAATGATTCAATATAACCGCTCTTACAGTTACTAACGATAAATAAACGATATTTTTTAGAAAGTTCTTTTAAGGTTTCTTCAATCTCACCTAAAAGAATGCCTCCATGTTCCGCCAAATAAGGGCACTGTGCTACAACACATTCCTCCATTGTCTCTATGGCTACTTCTTCTGGAACGCTTAAAAATAATCCTCTTGCGATATCTTCTAATGGTAAACCATATAATGCCTTAAGCTTAGGACCTGTAACCTCATCCGTGATACGACTATCCTTCTGTGCTATTTCCTTCCATACAATAGCTGCATTCTCTGTAGAATCCCACATCGTACCATCTAAATCAAAGATGATACTATCAAATTCTCTCTCTTCTACCATAACTCCTAAGCTCCTAAGCTCTTTTTTAGCCTGCCACAAGGAGTGAAACTGAATGGTTTGAAAATTAAATGCTTTCGCTCCTTCTAGATTTGTTGCCAAATCATCTAAAAATACTGACTCTTCTGGAATGATACCATAGCGAGATATTAATGCTTCATAGATTTGTGGCTCTGGTTTTATATGCTGCTCCTCATAGGATATCACTGCCCCATCTACATGTTTTAGGAAACGAAATACATTCTTTACATAGGCAAAATTCTCTCTACCATAGTTTGATAAAATATAAATGCGATAACCCTGATTCTTAAGATCTTTCACCAGTTCTTCGGAATACTCAAACTCCTCGACCAGCCGGCTTGTATCTTCAAAAAATAGTTTGATCTCCTTTTCTATTTCAGGATCGACAGAAATACAGCGGTTCATAATCTCTTCTTTTGATAAAACTCCACGATCCACTTCGTTCCAATAGGGAGATAATACGGTTGCCTTAGCCAATCTTTCTTTATACTCTTCTTTCATTGTAAGTTCGTCAATATAGTCACGCCAGCGAAATTCTGCAAGTACCTGGCCAATATCAAAAATAATATTTTTTATCATATGAATTCTCCAATCCTAACCATTATGATTTTGATTATATACGATTTGCATAAAAAAATCTATGTTGTTTCTCTTTTACTGATTTTTTCTTTCTATCTTTGTTATACTATGATATAATTCAATGCAAAGAAATAAGGAGGTTAAGTGTATCCAAAAGGTACATTACTATGAATTATGAAACCTATTGCAAGTTTTACTATTGATCATTTAAAATTACTGCCTGGTGTCTATGTCTCTAGGAAGGACAGTGCTGGTGATGCTATTATTACTACATTCGATCTTCGTATGACACGTCCGAACTTTGAACCAGTTATGAATACAGCAGAGATGCATGCCATAGAACATCTAGCCGCTACTTTTTTAAGAAACCACTCAGAGTATGGAAGTAAAATAATTTATTTTGGTCCAATGGGTTGCCGAACAGGATTTTATTTATTACTTGCTGGTGATTACTCTTCCAAAGAAATCACCCCTTTGATAAAGCAACTATTTACATTTATTAGCGAGTTTGAAGGCGAAATTCCTGGTGCAGCTGCAGTTCATTGTGGAAACTATCTCGATATGAATTTACCAATGGCAAAATTTCTTGCCAAACGTTATCTTACCGATGTACTTGATTCGATAACCAAAGAACAGCTAGAATACCCAAATTAGATTATTATAGACCGCATCTTACACCATGTAAGAACCTGCGGTCTATTTTTATGACCTTTCGAATATATTGTTATAGGCAAGATGGCAAATATAACCCTATAAAAACTCTATACAACAATTTCTTGCATAATCGGACAACAAGGAGGAGTTCTTATGGAGGAGACGAATCAGGCTGAGAAAAGCCCTGATAACATTACCTCTTTTTCTGGGCAAAGTCGTACTTCCAAAATGATTCAAGCAGCTGCTCCATACCTTGATTCTGGCACAAGAAAAACTGCGGATCTATTTGTAAAATTCAACGATTTTATGGATATGATTCGTACCTTTAGACAACAGGGAGGACTCAATCTGTTTGGTAGGAAGAAGGCAGATACGAAAGATAATAAAGTTAGTGCTACTGGTCTTCCAGGACTACAGGGGCTTTTTCCAGGACTACAGGGGCTTTTTCCAGGACTACAGGGGATTTTGGGCTTAGGAAAAGGAGAGGGATCTATTAACTTTGAAGGAATACTAAGAAGTGTTCGTCCGTACTGTACACCATCAGAAATTTCATTAGTTGATAATATACTTAATATATTTAATATGAAGCGCTTTATGGATATGTACCAAAATATGTCGGGGATGATGAATACGTCAGGAACGATGAATATGCAAGATATGATGAGTAATTTACCAAATATAATGAATATGATGAATATGATGGGCGGTTTTCCGTTCGGAGGAGCAACATCAGGTCCCCCTCAAAATACTCCTTCACAAGATTACAATGCACAGGGTTCCCCTCCACCGAATGCTTCAGCTCCACCACCATCTTCTATGAATTACGATAACTCCTATTATGAAAGTACCTCTCCTACTCCGTATGATATGCTCTACCAAGCCATGTATGGTCAAAGTCCACCGCCTGATGCAACTACAACTATGGCAGGCCAAACAGTTTCTCAACCATCTAATATACAAGCGGCTGGAAGTTCCCCTGCATCTGGTAATATGCAATCAAATTGGTCAAATTACAATGCTCCCTCTCCTGTCAATCTACCGCCATATGATATGGGAAATATGAAAAAAGATGTTACAAGTGCCCCATATTATACATCAAATAATACACCATATCGGGCTACTAGATCAGCCGCTGAAGCAGCACGAAAAGGTAATTCAGCAAAATTCTCACAGAATGTTACTGCGGCATCGAATACTCCATCCGGGCAACCTAGCAATCATTCACCAGGAAGACCAAATAATCAACAGATGTTTGATATGCTAGCTAGTATGGTGCCACCAGAGCAAAAAAACACCTTTGATACTATGAAGAAGATGTTTGAATCCGGAATGTTTATGCCAACTTAAACTTAAGTTGTAAGATAAGTAAGAAAAGAAATGAGGTAAAAATATGAATACTGATTGGATGAATAACGAATCTCTACGTAACATGCACCCTTTTAAGAAGCAAGTTATCCTTGAACTAATTAAAGACTCACAAGGTCTACCAATGGAGAGAGCTTTGCCTAATCTTATGAAAGCAAATGCAAAGCTAAAAGCAATGAGTATGGATTTTACACCACAGGAGGTCAATGTTATAACGGACTTACTAACAGCGAATATGTCACCAGCAGATAAGATGAAATTAGAGATGTTAAAAAAGATGATGCCTAATAGATAGTGTTAAACTTAAGAACTAGCAAGAGTACATAGTTTTACGCAATTAATGAAATAGATTTATAAGCTACCATTCTTAAACTAGAAAGCTCTTTCTTAGTCCACCATATTCTTTTTATGCTTAACTCCTTAAATTTATAAATACATAAAAATAGAAAGCTCGTTCTTTGAACTTTCTATTTTTATGACTGTTGCATTACAGAATAAATCTATTTTTTTCACCATAAAATAAAACCTATACTTTTGGTAGCAGGGAATGAGATCTATTCTTTTTGGTACCATTTCTTTATTACAGCTTCCGCCATTTTTCTATGAATATTAAATCCAACATCTTTCTCTGCTTCTTCCTCGGTACTATAAATTACAGTACTCCAATCCCACCAAAATATTCCGTAAAACCATGGCTCATCAAAGAAAACCTCTAAGCAGGATTCGTAAAATGCTGCTTGTTCCTCTTCATCTCTTTCAAGTTCCATATGCATGAAATCCCATGGCATAGAGGCACAACCTTTCGCACTACGACAACCAATTTCCATAAATATAATCTTTTTATTTAACTTCTCGCTAAGTGTTCTAAGATTGTCACGAATCTTTCCCCACTCTTTTACCATACTTTTCTTTTGTGCTCCACCTGTCCTTGCAACTGGTTACTCCTTTATAAGCTTATAAATATAGTCCAAATATCTTTTTGATATCATTTCTTCCTGACCATTTTTTATCATTTCGATACAGTTTAATAGTACATCTCTTCGTATACCCTCTGGTAATGTTATGGTATGAAAATCGATCTTTAATAGACTTTCTTGCTTACACCACTCAAGATATTCTTGTAATTTTAGGTTGTACTGTTGCTCCTTTCTTTCCTGTTCTGCTGCAAGAAAACTATCCTGTCTCATCTGCTCCACGTGATATCTTCTCTCTTTTTCTCTAATTTCTTTTAATCGTTTCTGCTCCCTCTCCTCCTTTTCTTCCAGTTCTTCTTTTATACTCTCACAATCCCCATAAAAGTCACATAAAAATCTACCATCTTCTGAAAGTGATAAATTATGAATGTTATAACTTTTTTGATAAACTTTACTTTTACGTTTTCCGCTCTCTAAATAGGTAATGTGATGTTTCATTATTAGTTTCTCTTCTTCGGAATCCAGAAAAGCACAGCTTCCGCTAAGATTTTGTATATAGGTTTGATACCATGATAACTGCCCTTCTTGTTTATCCTGTCGAATACCCAACAAAAATACTGGAATAATTCCTTGTTCATCATAATACTGTACTCTTAAATCAAGTTCTTTAATTGGAAGTGTCTGTAACCGATAGTCAAGTGCTAGATCATAACCTTCTTCATTTTTCACATAGCACGTAGCATATAAACCATTTGGTAGGCGATGTCTTATATGTATTTCTTTTGTTGGAAAACTTCTTTTTAACATATGATACAGGAGTCGTTTTCCGCGCATAAGTTCCTGCGACTCCATTCTCTTCCCATATGTACAGGAAACGATATCATAATGAGCAAAATAAGGCTCTTTTATTAACCCTGCTGCTAAGTATACTGGGCTGCCACAATCAACACAGATTAACTTTCTCTCGGCTGCTCTTCGTTTCCATTCCATCACAGTATCTTGATAATATATCCCAGATTCATCTTTTAAATCATAAGTACATATCTCCATACCATTATAATAGCAAATATCCATAAGATGACCCCATTCATCTAATTTCACGATTCTTATTCTATTTTTATTCTTATTCTATTCTAATTCTTATTCTTATTCTTATCTTATATGGATTGTACCATATTGAACTTTTCATCACAATAAAAAACAAACATGCTATTTATCACATGAAAAATTTCCTTGTTCTGAAAGACTTTCTTTTCACATAAACTAC
This sequence comes from Lachnoclostridium sp., assembly GCF_031997925.1. Lineage (NCBI taxonomy): Bacteria > Bacillati > Bacillota > Clostridia > Lachnospirales > Lachnospiraceae > Lachnoclostridium > Lachnoclostridium sp. Next base: position 69,441 of record NZ_DAMADT010000005.1, read on the forward strand.
AAAAAACAGATTTCTTATGGAGGTACTTATGGATTTTGTTGTCCGTTTTATCTATAAAAATGGACTATTCGCCATGTTTATTATTATTCTCCTTGAATACGGTTGCTTTCCAATCTCCAGTGAGATTGTCTTACCTTTTTCTGGTGCTGTTGCATCTCTTCAGAATATTTCATTCTTTCTTATGCTTCCAGTTAGCGTATGTGCTGGAATTATAGGTACTAGTTTCTGTTACTTCGTTGGTAGAATCGGTGGACATCGTATCTTAGAAAAAATTACGACGAAATTTCCAAAAACGAAAAAAAGCATAGATGCCTCCTATCAGCGCTTTGATCGCTACGGCTCCTATGTCGTTTGCTTTGGGCGAATGGTTCCAATTATCCGTACTTACATAGCGTTTGTTGCAGGAGCAGTAAAACAACCCTATCCTGTATTCGCCTTATTCTCTATCATTGGTATTACTTTATGGAATACCTTATTAATCGGTATTGGATATATTCTTCGAGGCAATTGGTCCAATACAGTAACTTATTATACTAAATATAAAGATATTCTGATTCCTGTACTTCTGTTAGTAATTTTATTTTTGGTTGCTCGAAAGATTCGTAAGAATAAGCGTACGGAAGAAGCTAAGTAAATAAGTTGATAAAATTGCATCCATACTGGGTGATCAAGAGCAAAAAAAGCTCGCTTCGCGAACTTATCCTTGTAATTAAATTAAAGGAGGAATGCAAAAATGATGCATTCCTCCTTTCTTAATAAAAAAATATGCGTCGCTAGCTTTTTCTTATTACGACTTATTATTGTACAACGACTGATTTATTCTTCCACTTACCACTAGCATATCGTATCGTACCGATTGCTCCTGTAATAAACCAATTGAGCCCAGTAGCCCACCAGATTCCCATATAATCAATTGCTGGAATTTTTGTTAAAACACTGGCAAATATAACACGACATAAAACTTCAGAAATTCCCATAATCATTGGTATCTTCATATCTCCCGCACCACTTAATACATTACGTGAAACATAAATCATACCTACTGGAATATAGAACATACAGGTAACACGTACCGCTTTTTGTCCAATCTCTGCGACTTCGCTTACATTCGTAAATAGTTTCATTACAGCCCCGCTAAAGAAATACATACAAGGCATCATGATTAAGCTAAATACAACAATTATTTTTGTTGCAGACCAAAATCCTTTTTTAACTCGGTCAATACGCATCGCACCGATGTTTTGTCCTGTATAGGAAGCTACGGATAACCCTAGAGACATACCAGGCATTAGGACTAGCTGTTCAATACGTTGTGCAGCTGTCGCTGCTGCTACTACCGTTTTCCCGTATTGGTTAATTACACGTTGTAATACAATCGTTGAGATAGCAACAAAAGAATTCTGTAATGCAGCAGGGATTCCAAGATAAATACATTTTTTCATAATTCCTTTATCAATCTTAAACTCTTTGATTGGCATACGAATTAATGGTATTTTACGAAATCCTGTTATGATACATCCTATTCCTGATACTGCTTGCGCTATAATGGTAGCAATCGCTGCCCCTGCAACTCCCCAGCCAAATCCTATAACAAATAGAATATCTAGAACTATATTTACCACACAAGCTACCACAAGGTAATGAAGTGGTGTTTTCGAATCTCCCAGCGCTCTCATAACTGATGCCATGCCATTGTATCCAGCATTCCCAAGGATTCCAATACATGTTATCTTAAGATAAATATTCGCATCATCTAGAATTTCTACTGGAGTATCTAATTTAATTAAAAGTTGTCTGCTAAATAAAAATCCAAGTAATCCCATAATAGCAGAGACTATAATAATTAGGTAAGTTGCTGTTGCAAAGGAACGTTTGACATTTTCTTCATCTTTTGCTCCATAATATTGAGATATGATAATCCCGATTCCTGCTGCTAATCCCATCGTTAGGGATATGATTAAAAAGTTAAGGGCCCAAGTTGCGCCTACAGCAGCAAGTGCGCTATCACCATTTACATTTCCAACAACAATGGAATCCACCATACTATAGAGCTGTTGAAATAAATTACCAATTAGCATTGGTACAGCAAAGTGTACCAATAGCTTAGTAGGGTTCCCCTCAGTCATATCATTAATATACGTTTTATTACTCATTATTTCCCCTGTACTCTATCTATTCTTTATGAGATAATGCCTGGTTTATATCTTCTCTCATATCAATAACCGCCTGTCTTGAAGCATCTGCAAAATTTGCAGCACCAAAACTCTCATATGTGGATTGCTTATATGCTGCTATAATTCCACGGGAGGAATTGATGATTGCTCCTAAGCCATCTTCATTAAAATAAGGAGCAAGATCAGAAGCTTTTCCACCTTGTGCGCCATAACCCGGTACTAATATATATGTCTTAGGCATTAATTTACGAAGAACCTTTCCCATCTCAGGATAGGTTGCTCCAACAACGGCACCGATATAACTATACTTTTCACCCATACACATCTCGCCCCACTCAGCAACCTTTTTCCCAACTAATTCATAGAGTGGTTTACCATCAATAAGCTGATCCTGAAATTCACCACTGGATGGGTTTGAGGTTTTCACCAAAATAAATAAACCTTTGTTTTCTTCCTTACATACATCAATAAATGGTGTAATTCCATCAGAACCAAGATATGGGTTCACTGTTGCAAAATCTTCATCAAAGCCATAATAAGACTTATTACCTACTGTAACTTTACCAAGGTGTCCAGTAGCATAAGCTGCGGAAGTAGAACCAATATCACCTCGTTTAATATCGCCTATTACGACAAGGTCCTTTTCCTTACAGTAATCAACAGTCTTCTTAAATGCAATCATCCCTGGAATTCCAAATTGCTCATACATAGCAATCTGAGGTTTCACAGCCGGAATTAAGTCATAGGTTGCATCTACGATTGCTTTGTTAAACTGCCAAATTGCTTCTGCTGCACCTTCAAGTGTCTCACCAAACTCGCCAAATGCTTTTTCTAAAACATGCTTAGGGATATAGCTTAACATTGGGTCTAAACCTACTACGATAGGTGCATTGTTCTGTTCTATTTTGCTTATGAGTTTTTGAATCATATCGAATCCTCCAGGGTATATTTTTCAAAGGAAGAGTATAACATAAAAAATACTTGACTGCAATAGAAAACCAGACACTAATTACATAAAACGGCTCTGATAAATTTCTTACCTAATCTGTAACTAACTTAACTCATTCTATAAAACATGCAATAAATAAAAAACCGCTTTTCGTTAGATTTCTTCTAAAAAGCGGTTTTGTATCTTAGTTTAATTTTATGTTATAAAAGAAATAGTAATTTGAAACTTGTAATGATACTATTCTTCTGCCTGATATACAACCTCTCCAGCTGCTATCGTAAGCATTACTTTACCACAAACTTTTCTTCCATGAAACGGTGTATTTTTCCCTTTGGAATAGAACTTTGTTGCATCAATCTCATAATCCTTATCAAAGTCAGCGATTACAATATCCGCCATCTTACCAGGTTCTAAGCTTCCTTTCTCTATTCCAAGAATTTTTGCTGGATTGTAACTCATCTTCTCCACCATCTGCATCGGTGTTAGATACCCCGTCTTCACTAATTCTGTATAAGTTAAACTAAAGGCTGTTTCGGATCCAACAATACCAAATGGAGCTCTTGACATAGAATTTTTCTTCTCCTCTTCTCCATGAGGTGCATGGTCGGTAGAGATTACCTCCATAATATTTTGTTTTAATCCTTCTTTTAGTGCCTGCACATCTTCTTTGCTACGAAGTGGAGGATTCATCTTATAATTTGCATCATCACCAGGGATATCCTCATCGCTTAATATAAAATGGTGAGGGCAAACTTCCGCAGTTACACTGATACCAAGTTCCTTTGCCATCTTAACTAAAGCCACGGAAGCTTTGGTGGAGCAATGACATAGGTGAAGCTTTGCTCCAGTCTCTCCTGCTAAGAAGATATCTCGCGCAGTAATCACGTCTTCTACTGCATTTGTAATTCCACGTAGATTTAATTCTTCTGCCTTTTTCCCGGCATTCATAGCACCGTTTCGTACTAGTTGTTTATCCTCACAGTGCGCAAACATTACGAGCCCAGCATCCTTTACTGCTTTTAACCCTTCGACATATAATAACACATCCATAACAGATTTTCCGTCTTCGCTAAATGCGAGGGCACCAGCTTTCGCCATTCCCTCAATATCAGCTAACTCTTTTCCCATCTGTCCTACGGTAACTGCACCAACCGGTATAATATGAATCTTTGCATCCGACTTTGCCTTTTGATTTAGCAGCTCAACCATGTCTTTCGAATCGATGGCTGGATTTGTATTTGGCATAGGGCAAATCGTTGTGTATCCCCCTGCTGCAGCTGCCATCGCACCTGTCTTAATCGTCTCCTTGAATTCAAAACCAGGCTCTCTAAGATGTACATGTAGATCTATAAATCCAGGCATTACATATTTTCCACTAGCATCAATCACAGTTGCTTCTGGATCTTCCATGTTTTCTGCTACCTTACTTATCGTTTCTCCCTCGATTAATAAATCATATCTGCCTTCTTTTTTTGTTGCTGGGTCCAGTATATACCCGTTTTTTATTAATACTTTCATCTTACTCCTCCTGCGCATCTTTTTGCACTTCTGAAGTTTGCACTGAGGATTACGTAGGCACAAACTTTTTGAATCTAAAATTCCATCACCATTCTTAAATCATGAATGATATCCTCATTATCAATATGTTTTGCAAATTGCTTTGGTACAACCCACATCATCTTTTGCAAATCTTCTGAGAGTATGGTCTCTGTTTGTAACGCAAAACATTCGTAGCAAATTCCAATATAAAAGGTATCACCTACCATGTAAGTCCAAGTATATAAGACACGATCCATTACAGAATCAATTCCTAATTGTTCTCTTATCAGTCTTACCACGGCTTTATCTGGTGATTCACCAAATTCAATCTGTCCATCGACAAAGCCCCAACGATATGGATCTTGAATTCTGTCATCATACCAACGTTGTACAATGGCATATTTCCCTTCATTTTTTACAAGTCCCTTAACTACGATTTTATACTTTTCCATACTGTGCCTCCTAATGTATTACACCATTTGGGTGTTCACCTTTTAGGTGTTCACCTTTCGGTAATTCACCTCTTTGGTGATTACCTGTTTGTTCACCTCTTTGTGTTCACTTCTACGGTGTTAATGCAGCAGAATTTCCACTCCTATTTAACCCTATGGTAACTTGCTGATTGTTTTTTATTATTATTTATAATGCACTTCTGTTAAAAATAGACCTTTCGCTTCTATGGTCTCGCCAGCTTTTTCCCTGTCTTTGCTCTCTAAAATTCTTTTCATTTCTATTGGTTCAATTTTTGATAAACCTACCTCAAGTAAAGTTCCAACCATAATTCGTACCATGTGTGGCCAAAAATCATCACCATGAACTGTAATTACGATTTCTTTCTCATCTCCATAGATTTCTAAGGAATAGATTTCTCTCTCTGTAGATTTTTTCATTCTTTTATTATCAGAAAAAGCTTTAAAATCATGCTTCCCAATTAGAAATTTAGCTGCTTCCTTCATCTTAGCAATATCAGGACGTTTAAAGCAATAATAATTATATTTGCGTTCAAATACGGAAGGTACTTCTCCAATGGATATCTTATATTCATATTCAAAGGATGCTGCGTTAAAGCTTGCATGAAATCTCTCTGGTACCTCTAATGCCTCTAAAACAGCAATATCTCTTGGTAAAAATCGATTCAGATATTGCTTAATTTCATAAACTTTTAGGTTGGAATTTGTCGTAAAGTTAGCAACCTGTTTGTAAGCATGTACCCCTGCCTCGGTTCTAGCTGCTCCGATTACCGTGGCGGTTTCATTCTCCATCTTATTTAAAACATCTTCTATCTTTTCCTGGATCGTTACAGACTTCTGATTTCCAGCTTGTTTTTGCCAACCATCATATCGAGATCCGTCGTATTCTATTATTAATTGAATATTTCTCATACTATTCCTCATTTCTACTGTCTTTTATTTTCTACTGCTTTTTATTTC
>NZ_DAMADT010000005.1:75632-104667 GCF_031997925.1 Lachnoclostridium sp.
TACTAACTTTTTATTTCTACTAACTTTTTATTTCTACTAACTTTTTATTTCTACTAACTTTTTATTTCTACTGCCTTCACAAACCATTTTGATGACATTAACAATAGAGGAAGACACATAACGAGGTACTTTACCTCTTTTATTTTTTCTAACCTGTTCTTCATTTCTATCTCTAGGATTCACCAAATGAGTATGAAATATCAAGTTTAGGTGAGTAAACTTAACCAATTTCTAGTACTATTGTATCATATTTCATTTCGCTTTCAAAGTAATTTTAGTGTGATTCTAAGATATCATTTCCGAAGTTTCTATTACTATGATGATAGAATATAATTTCACTTATTTATCAATTAATAATTATCTGGTATGGTTAAAAACATTCAAACTGGACATTTTCATGCGACCAGTTTAGTGATAACATACGTCTAAGCTGATCAGAACTAATGAATGGTTTAAGTAAACCATATAGAAAATAAATAATATAATAGGAGTGATATATATGAACTCTATAAAAACAATGAATCAAAATAATATGGAATCCAATTTAAGTCAAAGCAAACCTATTACATTAATCATAGGAGCTATCCTAACCATTGCATCCGTTGTAGCAATTATCTACGGATATTTTTCAAAAGAAACCACTGAAGTAAGCCAGGCCGATAAATTATTAATCTTCGGATTAATTGCCTTACTTTTTGGAATCGTCATTCTTGTAAATGGTGTCATTCAATTAAGAAAGCCAGCCATCAAGGCCACGAAATCATCAATGAATGTTATTACCCTTGCCCAAGCTGCCCTTTTTGCTGCATTAGCTTATATCGGGTTTAGCTACTTCCGTATCGATATACCAGTAGGTCCTGGAAGTACTGCATTTCATTTTGGTAATACTTTTGTTGTTGTAGCAGCTCTTTTACTCGGTGGCTCCTGGGGCGGTCTTGCTGGTGCAGTCGGACTATCTCTTGCTGATTTAATGAGTGGTAAATATTTTACCGTAGCACCTCAGACTTTTTTCTTAAAACTATGTATCGGATTGATTACTGGCTTTGTTGCTCATCAGATTTTTCATATCAGTACCTTAAACAAAAAGTCAAAGATTTTAACAGCTTCCATCGTAGCTTCTGTTGCGGGATTAGGCTTTAACGTAATCGCTGACCCTGTCGTTGGTTACTTTTATAAAAAAATTATCCTTGGAGTGCAAGGCGACTTAGCAATTAACTGGGCTAAGATAACTGCAGTAACAACCTTTGTCAATGCTGTAACTTCAGCAATTATGGCAGTACTTCTTTATAATGCTCTACGTCCCGCTTTAATTAGTGCTCATATGTTTCTTAGAAAAGAACCAAAAGAGGTAGGAAAAAAGTAAGAGATTGCTAAACTGAATTAAAGCAGAAAAGTAAGAGAATGCTAAATTGAATCAAAAAGCAGGCACCTTTAGGAAACTAATTTCCTAGAGATGCCTGTTTCTTTTTATACAAAACTAAGTTTATTCCAGCTGTAACTTCGCAAAGATTACCTCAAATAAATTATACTTTTCTTTAAAATCATCTTCTGGAAGCAATGTTCTTTGTCCTGCATACTCCACTAATAAGCTGGTATATGCCACGAATGTAATATGCTGACGTAATAAATCAACACGTTCCATTTCATTATATTTCTTTACAACACTCCAATTTGTAGTTGTAATCTCATAAACGTCCTCATCTTCCATTGAATTAAGGATCTCAATAATTGCTTCATATTTTTGTGCAACAAATAATTCGCGTAAATCCATATCTCTGTTTTGTAATTCTTCGTTCATACGTTACCTCATTCCTGTATATGTTTGCTGTATTCAAAGCTTGTTTCATATTTCAAACAGACTTATGTTTTTATATAGATACTTTTACCTTCTTTTGATTCGGCAATAATTTTGAATAATCACTTGTACGGTACGATTCCCCATATACTCATTGAGTGTAGGATAATACGTAAATGCTAAGTCTACCTCATTATATTGCCCAAGATACATCTTTCTTACTTCTTCTTTTCCATATTCCGCTTCGACAAACTCATTGAATTCTGTAATATCTCCAAAATACAAGGCATCCATCGCAAAACCTTCGGAATTGATAATATTAAGTTTTAACACATTCTGATTCTTTCCTAAAATACGAGCTTGGCGTATCTTAAAGTGCTGTTCTGCAAACACCGGTTTATTATTTCCCTTTCCAAATGGTTCAAGCTTCTCTAACTCCTCTAAAAATGCTTCATTTAGATAACCAATCGGAAGTGGAACATCGATTCGAACAATAGGAATCAAGTCTTCTTCAGAAAGGATCGTATTATGGTTTAACCTATCTCTTAAAGTTTCTAGATTTTCTGCTTTTAACGAAAGCCCTGCTGCCATCGGATGACCACCAAACTTTGTCAATAAGTCCTTACACTTTAATAACTCTTCAAACATGTTGTAACTTTCAATGGAACGACCAGAGCCTTTCACACCTTGCTCTACATCAACAAAAACAAGTGCTGGTTTGTTATAACGCTCTCTCAGACGTCCAGCAATAATTCCAACCAAGCTTTCATGAGTATCTCTTAGCTTCACAACTAAAACTTTATCATGAATCAAATCTGAAGTTTCAATTCGTTCAATCGCCTGTTCTACACCTTGTAACGTCATATCCTTACGGCTGTCATTTAATTTCTTTAAGGAGACTGCTAATTGCTTTGCTTCTTCTGTTGTTTTGGCATCCAATAAATCAAGAGCCACAGCAACCGTATCAAGTCTTCCAGCCGCATTAAAACATGGTCCAATCACAAATCCTATATGATAAGCACTAATTCGCTTTTGTTCTAAACCACACTCTTCAATAAGAGCTCGTATTCCTAAATTTTTTGACTGACTTAATAAGTTCAGTCCATGTTTTACAATCAACCGATTTTCTGAAACCAAATCCATTACGTCAGCAACTGTTGCTATAGCAATAAACTCTAATAATTCATAAAGTGCCTCTTTTGGTACTTTGAAATTCTCATACAAAACTTCGATTAACTTATATACAACACCAGCACCACATAAACCCTTAAAAGGATACGTACAATCCTCTTGCTTAGGATTTACCACAACATCGGCATTCGGAAGTAAAAATGTTCTATTACCATTCTCATCCTCTTCAAAAGCAACTTCATGGTGATCGGTTACCACGACCGTCATCCCTAGCTCTTTGGCATAATCAATTGCGTCAAAAGCAGCAATCCCGTTATCACAAGTTATGATAAGTCGACTACCTGCTTCGTAGCTTTCGCGGACGATACGCCTATTTAAGCCATAGCCTTCAGAAATTCGATCAGGTGCATAGACAACTACTCGCCCACCAAGCCTTTTTAGGGCAGTAGATAAGCTGTGCCCAGATAAGATTCCATCATTATCAAAATCCGTACCTATAGCAATTAACTGATTTTCTTCAATCGCTGTTATAATAAGGTTGCATGCTTGTTCCATTCCCTTCATCATAAGCCCTGAATACATCTCAGTTAAATCACAAGATAGGTAACGCTCTATATCGTCCTCTTTAGAAAGACCACGATTCACAATAATACGTGCCAAAACCGGACTGATAGCAAGACGATTTGCCAATGTCTCAAAATCAGCACGCTTTGCCTCTAACATCCACTTTTCTTTCATTTTTCTCTCCATTCATTATAGCTTAAACAAGAAAATCACACTTCGCGAACTTTTCCTTGTTATAAATATCCCATAAGAAGTTCTTTTCGTTAGATTCGATGGTGCGAAAATCGCACCTTTTTCGGAAGTAAAAAACAAACTTCTGATAAGCTATCATATCAAAACATGTCTGATTTTGCAAGATTTATACGAAAAGAGGCACCCGCAATTAGTAAGTTCTGCGAATGCCTCGTCCTTATGAAAAATTATTATCTTAAAGATTCCTATCGATCCATGCCTTGATACACAATGTCTTTAAATTCACCAGTTAAGGAGGAGTTCTCACCAGCATGAGCATACATGCCTACCATTGCACCGGTAAAGCGTTTTCCACGCTTGATACCTTCATCACATAGATAATAAACTCTATCAAGCTGACCAAGGGAGCTCCAATTAGCTTCCTCTTTCTCTACTAAGTTCTGATAATAAAAGCTTCTCTTAAGCCCTTCTGTCACAATACGAAGACGGTACTCTCCTTTTGTAACCTTAGTTGATAGGCTTATCTTCGTCTCCTCATCAATGTGTTCCACCACCTGTAAGAATAGACCTTCTTTCGTTTCAAAAAGACCGAATTTAAGATACGTATTTTCATCATAATAACAGGTTAAACCATAGTCCTGTCCGATGTTAAGGCTAACATCACCTACTGTTACTTCAAAAGTAAAATGAAAGTCTTGTTGTCTACGTAGTAAGATATTTCTAGACTCTGTAGTATCTAAATCTTTTTTACTTCCCTGTATTTTTAAGTATCCATTACCAAATGTGTACGCATCCTTCTCTGGTACACGTGGAGATACCCATAAACTGCTTAAAATGCCATTTTCAAAATCATCCGATTCCGGTTCAGGAATATATGGTGTTAGATTAGGCAGCTTTTGCAATACACTTGGTCCCTCCAAATTATTCACAATTGGCCAACCATCTGCTGTCCAAGTGATTGGATCGAGCGCGGTTTCACGTCCAAGTAAGCTATATTCACCGTCTAACTGTCTACCACATAAGTAAACCATATACCACTCGCCATTCGGAGTTTTCACAGGTTTTCCATGACCACAACGCTGAATTGCTCCCTTTTCATCCTGCTGTCTCATAATCGGATTGTATGGGCATGGAGTGTATACGCCAAATAGTTCTTTGGATCTGGAGGCGGAGATACGATGACCTGGACCGGTTCCACCTTCTGCCTGAAAGAGGTAATACCAACCATCTTTTTTAAGTAAATGAGACCCTTCCGGCGCTCTCTTTTGATGTCCATAATACAAAAGGGTGGCTTCGGAAAGCTGTTTCTTTCCATCTTTACTTATCTCAAATAGTCTCGCTCCACGATTTAATAACATATAGCGTCTTCCATCGTCTTCTGTAAAGAAAGATGGATCAATACCATCTTCATCAAGAAACACTGGTTCACAATATGGACCTTCCGGTTTATCCGAAGAAACAACCATTTGTTTTCGATAGACAGTTCCAGTATCATTTAAACGATAGGTTGCGGTAATATAGTATTTTCCTTCATAATAAGTAATGTCTGGTGCCCAATATCCACGTCCACCTTCTAGTTCATCTAAGTACGCCCACTCTGGGTTTGTAATTGCATGTCCAATCACTTTCCAATGAATTAAGTCCTTAGAATGAGAAATTGGAATACAAGGGAAGAATATAAAGGAGGAGTTAACCATATAAAAGTCATCTCCTACACAAATTATCGATGGATCAGGATGCATACCAGTACGAATTGGGTTATGGTACATCTGTTCATATGGTGTTCCACATACTTCTTCAAAGAAGGAAAGAATTTCTCTATTTTTATTTTTGTATGCTATTTCATATGGGGTTACTAGATTGATATCTCCAGAAACCGGTGACATTCCTACTCTTTCTACTAGGTAGCGAACAACCGATATGTTACCTGATTCAACTCCATAATGAAGTACGTTTCTGTTTAATTCATCCGTTTCATTAAAACTTGCTCTGGAATATTCTACAATATACCGTACTATTTCTAAATCTCCTAGAGAGGCAGCCAAAAATGGTAACCATACTCCTCCAGTTCTATCCTCAATTGAATTTGGATCCTTTACTAACAGATCCTTCACAATATCTAAATCTTTGTTTAATATTGCCTCGCGTAATGTCATTCTTCTACTCCTTAGCAACGTATTTGCTTTGCTGTCGTTCCTTTTAGTTACTATATCAGTGTAACATGAATAATTTTAAAATAATACAGATTTTTTTGCTTTCAAGTCTATAATATCTAGAAATCTTGTCTTTACCAATTGTTATTGATTTCCATCTCTTTTTGGTATAACCTATAGGGGAGTTATGTATTACATTGGGAGAATAGATAAGGTAAAGGAGTAAATGCTTGTATGCAAAGACATATCTTATGGTATCAAGACCCAGCGAAAGACTGGAATGAAGCCTTGCCTCTTGGCAATGGTAGACTTGGCGCAATGATTTATGGGAAACCAGAACATGAAGTCATTCAAGTAAATGAAGATAGTATATGGTCTGGCTATTCCATGGATCGAAATAATCCAGATGCAAAAAAGAATCTGCCAATCATTCGATCACTGATTGCAGATGGTAATTTGGAGGAAGCGCAAAATTCTACTTTACATTCACTTAGCGGAACCCCAGATAATATGCGTTGTTACCAAACCGCAGGAGAAATACATATAACAACTGGACATAGCGAAGTTACAAACTATAAAAGGGAATTAAATCTATCCGAAGCAATCGTAACTGTTTCCTATGACTTTGAAGGAACTAATTTTGTACGTGAACATCTGATTAGTACGCCAGCTGATGTTTTTGTAATGAGATTCACCAGTAAGGGTCCTAAAAAATTAAATCTAAGCATTCTTTTATCAAGACCTCATTTTATGGATCGTTTATCTTGTGAGGATGGCGACTCAATAGCTCTAATTTACCGTGGAGGAATTCCTTTTTGTAACCGCCTTACTGCTGCTTCCTGTGATGGTAAGGTACAAACCATTGGAGCACACCTTGTTGTGTCGGAAGCAACAACTGTGACTTTGCTTTTTGACATCAGAACTGCTTATCGTAGTGAAAACTATACGAATGAAGTAAGATCTCATCTCATGGATGTGAAGTCATTACATTTTGATGAACTAAAACGTTCTCACAAGAAAGATTACCAGAGATTATTTAACCGAAACGACTTCATCTTAACTCCATCAAAAGAGGAAGGAGCTGACGTTACCACTTTGGATACCGCCAAACGTCTTGAAAGAATGCGAAAGGGGCAAAGTGATCTAAAACTATTAGAAGATTACTTTCATTTTGGAAGATATCTACTCATTAGCTGTAGCAGGCCGGGTACTCTTCCAGCTAATCTTCAAGGCATTTGGAATAACAGTATGACACCACCTTGGGGAAGTAAATTCACCATTAATATTAATACAGAGATGAATTATTGGTTTGCTGAGAAACTTAACTTACCGGAGCTTCATCTTCCACTCTTTGATTTATTGAAACGTATGCATCGAAATGGTAAAGTTACAGCAGAAAAGATGTATGGCTGTCATGGATTTGTCGCTCATCATAATACGGATCTATGGGGAGATTGTGCACCACAGGATTACTGGCTTCCTGGAACCTATTGGGTACTAGGAGGTGCATGGCTTTGCCTTCATATCTGGGAGCATTATGAATATACGAAGGACATCCATTTCTTAATCAAGATGTTTCCTGTTCTCTCAGATGCCTGCCTATTCCTGACTGAATTTTTAACTGAGGATGAAAATGATAGTCTAATTTTATCACCAACTGCCAGCCCGGAAAATAAATACCGCCATCCAAATGGACAAATTGGCTACCTCTGCGCTGGTTGTACGATGGATCATCAAATCATGAGAGAGCTATTCCATCATTATATCGATGCATATAATACACTGTTAGACATTAAGAATTCTATAGAACATAAAGAAGTTACAGTAACTCTGAATGAGGAGCTTACCAAGTCAGTAGAAGACTGTCTTAGCCGATTACCTGAGACAAGAGTACATAGCAACGGTACCATAATGGAGTGGAATGAAGAATACGAGGAATTAGAATTAGGCCATCGCCATATTTCACATTTATTTGGATTATTCCCTGGTAAGCAAATTACTCCGGAGCAAACTCCTATACTTTCAGAAGCTGCAAAAAAGACGTTAGAAAGAAGATTGCAACATGGTGGTGGTCATACCGGTTGGAGCCGCGCTTGGATTATTAATTTCTGGGCAAGATTAGGTGAAAGTGAGTTAGCTTATCAAAATGTCAAAGCACTCCTAATCGGAAGTACTCTTCCAAACCTATTTGATAATCACCCACCATTTCAGATTGATGGTAACTTTGGCGGTGTTTCAGGTATTTGTGAAATGATATTCCAGTATAGAAATAACACCTTATTCCTACTTCCTGCCTTTCCCGATGAGATAAAGGATGTGACTTTCCTAGGGTATAAAGCTACCTATGGTCTAACAGCTAACTTAACCTATGCAAATGGAGAATTAAAGTCTGTTGTTCTTACCTCAAAAGAGCCTCGGAGCATAGTATTAAATTATAAAGATAAAACTGTTACGATTGATTTGACAAAGGGTGAAAATAAAGTTGATTGTAACGTATTTTTCTAAATAACAGGAATTATCTCAATTTATTCTAATTTTAACAATCAAAAGTGCATCGGAGTTAGTCACCTAATGACTTCTTCCGATGCACTTAAATTTCTTATTCTGCCTCAGCAGCTTTAATCATAATTGCACATTCTACACGCTTTCTTTGTAACTCACATCCAATATCATAAGTATCATTGATATTTCCATGGAATTTAAAAGCATTGGCAGAACATCCGCCGCTACAATAGAATTTTGCAAAGCAATTCTTACATTTTTCTTTGGAATATACATTACAACTCTTAAACTCTTCTCTTATATCGGTAGCTTTTACGCCATCAAATACAGTACCCATTAAGTATTCTTCTTCACCAACGAACTGATGACATGGATATAAATCCCCCCATGGTGTTACAGCAAGATACTCTGTTCCTGAACCACAACCAGACAAACGTTTCGCAACACATGGTCCACCGGTTAAGTCAATCATAAAGTGGAAGAAGTTAAACCAGTGACCTGCTTTTCTTCTTTCGATAATGTATTTCGCTAACTTATCGTATTCCTCCATTAAGATTGGTAGGTCTTCCACTGTAATCGCATATGGTTCTCCATCCTGAGCAACTACTGGCTCTACTGAGATTTGTTCAAACCCAAGCTCTGCCAAGTGTTTAACGTCTTCAGAAAAATCTAAATTATTGTGAGTGAAAGTACCACGAACATAATAATTTGTTTGATTTCTGCTATCTGCCAATTTTTTAAACTTAGGAATAATGAGGTCGTAGCTACCTTTTCCATTACGGAAAGGACGCATGTTATCATTGACTTCTCTTCTTCCGTCGATACTAAGTACTACATTACTCATTTCTTTGTTAGCAAATTCTATAATGTCATCATTTAATAAAACGCCGTTTGTTGTTAATGTAAAACGGAATTTTTTATTATGAATTTCTTCCTGACTTCTTCCGTATGCTACTAAATCTTTTACTACCTGGAAGTTCATTAATGGCTCTCCACCAAAGAAGTCAACTTCTAAGTTTTTACGGTTACCGGAATTAGCGATTAAGAAATCAAGAGCTTGCTTTCCTACTTCATAACTCATTAAAGCACGTCTTCCGTGATACTCGCCTTCCTCTGCAAAACAGTAACGGCAAGCGAGGTTACAATCGTGAGCGATATGAAGGCATAACGCTTTTACAACGGTCTCTCTTTGCTTAAAGCTTCCGATATAATTTTCATAAATATCTTCGGTAAATAAATTACCATCTTCCTTCATTTTTGTTACTTCATCATAAATATTGCTGATTTCCTGCTTTAATGAATCTTTTGTAAGCTCAGGATAATCCTTCACTAAAACATCAAAGTTATTCTCTGTGTTGTATTTATCCCACATCTCTTCAACAATTTTTTGTTTGCTCTCAGTTTCATAAAGAGCAATAATATCATATGCAAGATCATCTACAACATGTACCATTCCGCTATTCACGTCAAGTACGATGTTGTAACCGTTATTTTTATACTGGTGAACCACTTTTGTTACTCCTTTCAATGTAAGTCCTAATAAGGACAAAGCCTCTTCTTCTATCCTATGTCTTATGCCATTTCATTTATGTCAAAAAAACAAATGACCTTACTATTATAAAAAGTAATTTTAAAACTTTCTATCATAATGATTGTGCTAAGCTTACAAGTAATTAATGTTAAAGAAAAGCAAAACAAATCTCATATAAGGCCAGGACTGATTCATGTCAAAGCAAATACTCAGAACCCGCTTTGCTACTTCCTCGTAATGAACCACTCCTCGTCTTATATGTCCTTAACATGGAATAAGCAGCGACATACGCGCTGCTTACTAATTCATCACAAGAAAAAGTTCGCGAAGCGTGCTTTTTCTTGTTTCCATTTTTATTCCATACTGACAGTTAAATACTGTCCTTGTCGGATATGGCATCAGGACTGTAATTATCTATTCTCGCAGCTCTGATTTCCTACTGTACAAGATGTTTTACAAGCAGATTGACAAGAAGTCTGGCACTCGCCGCATCCACCTTTTTTCATCGTATCTTTTAAATTCTTTGTGTTTAAAGTTTTAATGTGCTTCATTATGTAGCCTCCTAAATATCGTTAACTTACCATATTATATCATAGTTTAGTAAAATAGCAAAGTGTTTTTTTTGATATATAAAATTTTCTGGCACATGTAATTTTCTTAAAAAGAAATTTTATGAAAAGAAACTTTATGAAAATTGAAACTTTTTGAAAATTGAAATTTTTTGAAAATTGAAACTTTTTGGGATTGAAACTTTTTGAAAAATTGAAACTTATTGGGAATGAAACTTTCTGAAAATAAATTTTCATAATAGTGAATTACTACTTTTTTATTGTCGTTATTACTTGAACTATCAAAAGCAGAATGGTATAATACATTATATAGTATTAATAACCACTTGTTATTTTATTTAATACAATGTAGCTTTTAATTTCATTTGGAATGTAGTTTTTTATTTTAATGCAATGCGGTATTATATCTGTAATAAGCAAATTTAAGTAAAATAGAACGATTACATAAATGGATTGTGACTCTAATTAAATATGAAAAATAAGAAAAAGTAGCGATTTGTGAACTTTTCCTTGTCATGAAAAACAAGAAGAATATTCCTACTAAGTCTAAAATGAATCTAAAGATTGTTATAGGAAACTAAAATGAAAATAAATTTATTTTTATTTTTTTGCAAGATACTTAGTTTTTAGGTGTATATTACAGTATTGAGTTATATTATGTCTAAAAATACTGTAACCAATAAATAAAGTAATATTTTATATAAAGGAGAATTCATTATGAGAGATTTTATTATTTCTACTGATTCTACTGCAGATCTTCCGTTAGAATACGTGAAGGAACATAATATTTTTATACATCCATTATACTATAATTTAGATGGAGAGATTTACGGTGGTGATAAGAATCTTGATCCAAAAGATTTTTATGATAGAATGAAAAATGGCTTAATGCCAACAACTATGGCTTCCAATCCAGAATTTATTTTAGAATCCTTTACAAAGCAAGTAAAATCCGGTGCCGATGTCCTTCATATTAGTTTTTCATCTGCTCTTAGCGGAAGTTGTAGTAATGCTACAGTAACTGCTCGTGAAATATGCGATGAAAACCCTGATGCTAAAATTGTAGTCGTAGATTCTTGTTGTGCCTCCATGGGACAAGGACTTTTGGTATATAAAGCAGTTCAATTAAAAGAAGCTGGAAAATCATTAGAAGAAGTAGTTAACTTTATTGAAGAGAATAAAAATCATATTTGTCACCAATTCACAGTAGACAATCTCTTTCACTTACATCGTGGCGGACGTGTATCAAAAACCACAGCAATCATTGGTACTTTAATTAATGTAAAACCAGTACTTCATGTAGATAACGAAGGTCACTTAATTCCACTTACGAATGTTAGAGGCCGTAAAAAGGCTTTAACCACTTTGGTTGATAATATGGAACAAAAAACCAAAGGATATGAAAATGATGTTGTATTCATTAGCCATGGTGATTGCATTGAAGATGCAAATTTTGTTGCAGATTTAATTAAGGAGAGATTAGGAATCACTAACTTTATGATAAATTATATCTGTCCAACCATTGGTACTCATGCTGGTCCTGGAACTGTTGCACTGTTCTTTGTGGGTAGTGAGAAGTAAATATAGAATAAGCAATTTTCTATATAAAATTGATGCCAACTTAAATCTTATCTATAAAAAGGTAGATAAGACTTGAAGTTGGCATTCTTATTTATGGCAATGAAATTTATAATCGCGCATTTTCTTGTTTCATGTAAAAAGCAGAAATTACTTACTGACTATCTAGTAAATCGAATTATCACCTTAAATAAGTCTCCATCCATAACAATCTGGAATAGTCCGCCTTGAATCTCTATAAAACTTTTTACAATTGCAAGCCCTAAGCCAGATCCGTCCGTATTTCTTGACTTATCTCCTCGAATAAATCGCTCACTAATCTCTTCTGGCGTTAGATTTAGTTCTGTCGCTGAAATATTCTTTAATGTTATCTGGGCGGATGCATCCTGTAATTGTACGGTAAGATATGCTCTTGTTCCGGGCAATGCATACTTAATTACATTTACAAATAGATTTTCAAATATTCGATAAGTTCTTTGGCTATCAAGCATCAAGATTACTTTCTCTTCCGGAAACTGAGTACGAACTTCGATTCCAGCCTCTTCAAAACGATCACTAAGTTCTAATTGAACCTGCTTTATTAATTCTACTAGATCAACTTCCACCGGATTTAAGGTTATGTTATTGCTGTTAATTTTACTTACTTCAAATAAATCTTCGATTAATTGCTTTAACCGTAACGACTTACGGTCAAGGGTATCTATATACTCCTTCTGTTGTTCCTTCGTTAGGTTATCTTCTTTTAACAGATTTACATAAGTGATAATTGCCGTTAATGGTGTCTTTAAATCATGAGAAACATTCGTGATTAATTCCGTTCTCATATTCTGACTCTTCACTTCTTCATCCACCGCTCTTTTAAATCCATGTTGAATTTTACTAAGCTCATCACCAAGTGGTTTTAATACACCTAGATCTTTTTCAATTGGTACTTCAAGATTACCTTCTGCCATCTGATGAGTAACATAAAGTAGATAGTCATGCTTATCTTTTAAATCTGTCAGATATTTTTTTACAAAATAATATAAGACAATCGAGTACAACACAAGTACTGGGATACCAAAAAACCAGATACTACACATAATTAAGATGACTAGGAAGTTAATGATAACATATTTTAATACTGTTTTATTCACACCATCACTTAAATTTACTGAAAGAATTGACTTTACCAAACGTCCAATTCTACGATTTATATATGCAAAGATGCGGATGAATAACACATTTTCAATTAGATAACGTTTCAATCCTTTACGGAATAGTTGTAGAACGGATATTAACACTAAATAAATACTTCCAAGATAAAGAAACCAACCTCCATACATTGCAATATTGGTAAACAGTCTTGCATAAAAAGGAGAGAAGTTAACATTTTCAAGATATTCTTCAATGGCGCCACTTGGATAATACGAACTAATATAAGCTATCCCAATTGTCGCAAAAACAATTCCAATGATAAATAACGCGTCAATTTCGAGTGGTATTTTACTTAAGAAACCATTTCCAATCCCCAAGGGGCGAATACAAAAAAGGATAATTCCTAATAAAACCACAACACCAATCGCTACGCTTATTAATATAATCAACCCATGCATCTGACTCTCATTATAATCCACAAAAAAATTATAAGAATGATCTAAAAATCCTTGATAATTTTTATTTATGGCATATACCATAGCAACATTCGTCGGCTCAACAAAAGAAATATCTTCTGGCTTGAGATCAAGATATGTTTTATCGCGATATAAATAGGACGAATTATTTTCTAATCTTTCATTCTTAAGAATGCTGGATACTTTTTCTACATCAATTCCGTAGGATTTTTGAATCGATGCACTCCCATTACTATCATACTCAACTACTAGATATCCAACATAAGTATCCTTTAACTTCTCTTCCATCTCAGAGTCGCCAGAGGAACTTTCTAATAAATAGGTTAAGAAATCTTCATTACCTGAGATTTCTCCATAGCTATTATTGTTTCTATCAATGATTGCAAAGTCTAAAGAGTGGCTATAATATAAGTGATTTCTCAAGGAATAGATATTTTCATTAAAACTATTAATCTCGTCTCCATGAAACTCGTATTCTGAAATTTGATTATTCATATTTTCTTCCATATTGTAATCAAAACCATCATCTGGATAATCGTCAATATGATTTTCAATATTACTGTCCGACTGTGTTTGATCGATTAGATCTACTTTACTATTTGAGTCAAGGTTCTCATTTAGGTCAACATTATTGGAACCATTTTTATTATTTAAGCTTTCTTTATTGTTTGAGCTTTCTTTATTGTTTAAACTTTCTTTATCATTTAATGCTTGATTCTTATCTATCTCCTCTTGTTTTTTTCTATATTCTTCTCTGATTTGCTTTAGTTTTGGAAGATAAATATCAATGGGATCTATTGAATAAGTATTATTTCGTTGTTCCATGACGCTTAAGTATAGACCATAACCCGATTCCAATAGATCATCAAATCGTATGTCTTCCATTTGTTCTTTTCTATTTTCCCAGAGTTGCTTTGCAACATCTACAGCTGTGATACTTACTCCAAGCAGTAAAACTATCGCTAGCAATATACCGATAACACTTCCAAGTAATGGAGATTTCCCATTTGCCTGTGTTACTTGCTCTTCTCTTTCTTGATTATTTATTGAATCCATTATTGATACCTCCACTGATATTTCTAATATTTCTCGATTTTATATCCAACTCCCCAAACAACCTTTAAATACTTTGGTTCTTTTGGATTAATTTCAATTTTTTCTCTGATTCTTCTAACGTGTACCATAATGGTATCGGTCGTGATTGGTTTTTCGTTCCAAACTCGCTCATAAATTTCATCGGGTGAAAATACCCTGCCAGGATTTTTTATTAATAGAAGTAAAATCTTAAACTCAATCGGTGTTAACTTCACACCTCTTCCATCTACAGATACCTCTACCGTATCCTCATTTAATTCCAGTCCCCCTACAGCATAATAATTCTCAGGTTCTTTCTCTTCCTTGGAATCTACCGCCTTTAGATATCTCGAATAACGGCGAAGGTGTGAATTAACTCTGGCCATTAACTCCATTGGTGTGAAGGGTTTGGTCACATAATCATCTGCACCAATATTTAGTCCAGTTACTTTATCAATTTCCTCAGATTTTGCAGATAGCATAATAACAGGAAAATCAAATCTTTCCCTTAACTTCATGGTCATGGTGATACCATCCATAACAGGCATCATAATATCAACAATCGCAAGGTGTATGGTTTCATCTTGGATAATTTCCAACCCCTTCTTCCCGTTCTCTGCCTGAAATACGGTATAACCCTGATTTCTTAAATAGATTCCTATTCCTTCTAGGATTTCTTTATCATCTTCAACGATTAATACGTGATATGATTCCATGTTCTATTCCTCCAATGCCAATTTACGAATTTTTATCTCATAAAATCTAGTACCGCTAATTGTACTGTCATAAACAAGAAAATGTATACTTCACGGACTTATCCTTGTCATAAATAAAAAGTATAAAATATCTTTACTTCACACTTTACTATAGTTATAATACTCCTTCAATTACTCATTAAGCTTATCATATATGATAAGTCGATAAAACACCTTGTTGTAAAACGAAAGAAATTCTTAATATTTTTAGTATTTTGCTTTCCATTAAAAAATTAAGCCAACACATAACTTTTTCTTGCCCTAATAAAAGCTTCTATCTATAGTTTATCAAAGAGTTAAATAAACAATAGAATCACCTAAACATTAGGCAAGAAAAATAGTGTTGGCTTTATATATGTATCTCCTTTAGATTTGCGTGAAATATAAAGTATTTCACGCAAATTTATGACAACGAAAGTTCGCGAACGTAAACTAATTACAGTAACTTTTTCTTCTTTAATATTATGAGAGTAATTATACATATAACAAACGTAATTAAACAAACAATTAAGAATCCATAATCGCTTTGAGCAAATGGCATTCCATCTGTATCCACATTCATTCCATAAAGTCCTGAAATAATCGTCGGTATTGACATTACTACCGTTATGGATGCTAACAGCTTCATAACGGAGTTTAAGGTATTATCAATTACAGATGCAAATAATTCTCTAGTACCATTGATAATATCTCGATAAATTCCTGACATCTCAATCGCCTGCTTATTTTCTATGATTACATCATCTAATAATTCTCGATCTTCTGGATAAGATTTTATCCTTTCATTGCGTGACAGTTTATCAAGTACAACACCATTTACTCGAAGTGAAGTTGCAAAATATACTAAGGTAGTCTCTAATTCATGTAGCTCAATTAAATCACCATTTTTTGTATGCTTACTCAGTCTTGCTTCAATTGCCTCTCTCTTTTTATTAATTGTTCTAAGACAATTCTGATAAACTGTTGTACTGCTATATAATATCTGGTATAAAAATCGGCTTTTTTTAGCTGTACTAAATTCTTTTACTTTGTCCATCATAAATGGCTTTAATACTATGGTATCTTCCAAACATACCGTAACGATCGCTTTCTCTGCCAATATGATAGCCAATGGCATCGTGGTATAAAATTCATTACCATGTCGTGTTTCTTTGGTCGCTATGTCAATTAAAATTAAGGTGTATTTATTTTCAACCTCAATACGAGATGCCTCTTCATCATCCAAAGAAGCTTTGATATCGTCCGTTTCGATTCCAGTCTTACTGGAGACAAATGCTATCTCCTCGGGGGAAGGGTTTGTTAAGTTCACCCATACATTTTCTTCAAAGTCTTCTATCTGCTTTAACGTACCTTCAATGGTTTTATAAATTTGAAGCAACGTTTTTGCCCCCTTTCAATATTTTCATTAGATTTACGGCGCACAAAACGCGCCTTTTTATCGAAATTTGCTTTGCAAATTCCGATAAACTATACTCTAAGAAGTTCTTCGCACTTCTTCTCATTAGATTTACGGCGCATAAAACGCGCCTTTTTATCGAAATTTGCTTTGCAAATTCCGATAAACTATATTATAAATATTTTAGTGGAAATTACAAGCAAAGGTTTCATTTTATATGATTTTTTTGTATTTTAAAGGCAAATTTTCCCTCCCGGCATAACTATATATGAAATATGCTTTCACACGGAATATCACCCTACCTAAAGTATAAACCACATTACATAACAATATAAGTAAAAAGGATAACAGAAATGGTATACCATACCCCTTTCTGTTATCCTTTTTCCTTTTATTCATGATAAGGATAAGTTCGCAATCATTCTTTTTCTTGTTTCATTCGATTTAATAAGCAAACTATACTATAAATTAAGTACATATTGATTAACCTGCTTATCTGTATATAAGCTTCTTTATCGGATTGAAACGCAGATACTTTTTACTCTACCTTCCCTAACATCAAGCGATTCATTGTTTGGAAGCTTGGAATCTAAAATTAGTTTTGTTTCCCCGCCTTGATACTGTAGTGTATAACTTTCTACTTGATAGTTTCCAGGTAATAAGGCTTTCTTCTTAGACATCTGATAGCTTACTGGTATCTTTCCAAGAAAGGTTGCCTTTACTACGCCATCTTCATCTATTAAATACTCTGGTAAGATTGGTTCTAAGGATAGATGAAGTTCTTCCATTTCGTAGCGAAATGGTTTATGGCCAAACATCATAATCTGCCACATATGAATAAATTCAGCGGTGGAACCACTGAGTCTTGCTACAAAACCTTTCCCGTGAATCTTTTCATCAGGATTTGCACTGCTTGCTAAGAAAGAAGAGTTCTCTAAGATACTTCTTCCATACATCTTTTCATCAAGAAAAGGAATTAGCCCATCCTTAAAATCTTCAAAATATTCCTCATATAGTCCAGACTTTAATAACTCTAAGTAGTATTTATATTCCAAATGAAGCCATATAGATTCATTCTCAAGCCACCCCGGGGTAAATGCGGTGGAGCGCCCTACTTCAAACGACGCCTTATGTAGTGATTCATTCACCTTGTACATCTTAAGCTTACGATCATACAAATTACTCGCTTTTACTGCATTATATAAAGCCTTCTTTTCCTCTTTGCTTTGTTCTAACTTTAAATAACGTACTGGACCTTCCAAAAAATAAGGCATTGTAATGAGTTCAAACTCTGTAACGAAGATTCCGTCCTCATTCTTTTCATACTCCTTTGCCTTGTAGTAGAAATACGTAGGACAGATTCCTTTTCCAAGCTCTACCGCTTTCTGTATTCCATTCTTTACAATGAAAGACCAAGAAGTAAGCATTGCTTTGATATCTTCCACTAATAGAAGCACTTTTGTTCCCTCAATACCAAACTTTGTTTTCTCTCTGTAATTTTCTTTGATATCATTCTTTAAATTCCATGCCTCCATGGAAGTGATATTTCTACTTGATACTTCATTTATTTTTTCCATCAGTTCTTTAATTTCCAGAGCTACAGGAATATTGTTAGGGTAACGATTCACAATTGAAAAAACAAACGTTATCATTCTTTCCAGTTCTATCGTCTCACACATAGAAGAACCAAAGATTCCTGGTAAACCATTTAGAGCATCATACCATCCAGGTTTTCCTGCTTCCATCTCAATTCCCATTCCTTCACTATCAAGGGTAGCGAATTTTAATGAGATTAATAATAGAAGTTTTTCTAAAAGGGAGGTTTCGTACACCGAACCTTTTCCATATTCGCGGCGTAATTGCTTATGCTCCACATCTTTTTTACTTAACTTATCTAACGATTGATATTGGCGAAGTCCATTTTTAGTCTCTACATAACGGCTTTGTCTTCTTTTTACGATAGCCTTCGCTTCAAAATATGTATAGGTAGTATCGTTATAAAATAACTCTTCTTCTCTTTCTGGATAAATTGACAGATAAGCTTCTATCAAATCCAAATTATAAGTCCAATGATCTACCCAGTATCCTTCTCCAAAGGAAGCTGCGATTTCACTTTCAGATAACTCCATCACAGACGATAAAGTATCCTCTAGCATTTTCCTATCTAAGCAGCCATATTGTTCTAGAAATCCTAAGAAACTTCCTGGAGTAAAAGAGTTTTGAAAGAAATTGTAGCCACTCTCCTTTTCCTTAATTGGTAGCATTGATACAACCTCTTTTATTTTCTCATTTGGAATAAAAAACGTAGCTTTTTGCACAGCCAATGGATTGTAACCATCAATTTGAATTAAGTTATAAAAAGTTTTGATACACTCTTTTTCAACAAATGGTGAAAATAACACGTCACAACGTCTGTTTTGGTTGACATCTCTAAAATTTGCATTTCCTTGAGAATAGTATTCAGGTAGCATACTAAAGAAATTATAATCTCTCTCGATATCTCCATGTTTTCTAGAATATAGATAAAATATTTTATCCTTTCCTAACTTTATCGGATAACCACCACGTAAGATATTGTCAAGATAGGTTTGCTTACAATAGGCATCAAACGCAGGTGACGCAGTTTTCGTCTCAATTCCCTTACAAAGTTCGTCTGTTAAGGAGATTGCCTCTTCGTATTTTTTCCTAAAATACTCTTCACCCTCACAGCGAGCAGCAAAATCTCGAACTAACTTAATGCTCTGTGCTTGCCCAATCACCTCATGGATTGTAAAATCTTCGCCTGGCAATAATAATTTCTGCTTAGCAAAAAAGCTACAAGGAAGATTATTAGTTACTACCTGATTCTTCCTAAGCAAATCCTTTAAATCTCCTTCTTTAAAGCCAATTGCATCCGTAAGAGAGGTATCATAATCAAAAACAACATAGGGATCGACCAGCACTGGTAAACGCTCCTTGCCATCATATGCAAAGGAAAAATGACCTCCAATTACTTCCTGTACACAGGCGGAATCCTCCATACTAGCTCTCACTTTAAAAAATGGTATACGCTCTGATAAATTCTCAACCTGCATCCATGCTTTCGTCGTCTGTCCCATTTCTTTCATAGAATTAAGACTTACTCCATATGGAATTAAAGAAGGCATACCATCTAGTAATTCCACCATATGCTCTGTATTTCCAATATTTTTAACAGTCACTTTTCGAACTAAGCCACCTAAAGCCACATATGGAAGAGTAAAATAGGTAACAGTAACACAAATCTTATCATCAATTCTATCTTCTAATACCAATTCGTTCATCCCGATGTACATCGCATGTTCTCTTTCAGCATCAGAGAATGCTTCCATATAGGAGCCATCAATCTTTAAAAACGTACGAAACCCATTGGTTTTGGTCATCTGATAAGCTTGATGAGCAGGATAAAACTCCATAATGGAATGATCCTTATCTAGAACGCCAAAACTTGTAACTGCCTGTCCCCGGTTCACATAAAAACACCAAATTGGAACTCCGTATTTCCCGCTAATTCCAGGTAAGAAACTTGAAAAAGTACTCCCTTTCGTATAATTTCTTATGATAAATCTACCTTTGTTGTCAAACATATTTTCTCCTCCAATCTTGTGTATCCGAAGTTTTTTAATTTAGTTGAAACACTTCACGGTACCTTTCACAACTAACTCCCTCTTGCTTAATATATTTTTCATCCTCTTGCTTAATTTATTTTTCAACCTCTTGCTTCATATATTTTTATACTCGTCTAATTTATTTCATTCTCTTGCCTCATTTTATTTCTTAATTATCTATCACTTTCTCTTCCCTTTTGTTAATCCACTGGTTTTGATTT
The DNA here is from genome assembly GCF_031997925.1 of Lachnoclostridium sp. Lineage (NCBI taxonomy): Bacteria > Bacillati > Bacillota > Clostridia > Lachnospirales > Lachnospiraceae > Lachnoclostridium > Lachnoclostridium sp. Next base: position 96,333 of record NZ_DAMADT010000005.1, read on the forward strand.
CCTTACATATGAATTTTTTCGATATTCCGACGGTGATACTCCACAGTGATGCTTGAAAATTTTCATAAAATGTTTTTCATTTTCGTATCCAACTTCATTGCTGATTTCCACTATCTTTTTCTCAGTTTTTTCAAGTAATTCTTTCGCTTTTGCAATCCGAAGATCCTTTAAATATTGAACAAAATAAGTTCCTGTATATTGTTTAAAAGCGAAGGAAAATAAAGAATAATTCATTGATATGTAATTCGATACAACTGCCATATTTAAATCCTTATTATAATTCTTCTTAATATAAATCAAAGCTAATTGAATCTTTTGTTTATTTTTAAAATCTGAGAATTCGGATATAATCCTTCCATGGAGTTCATTAAGCCATTCCATTAAATTTTCTATATATTTTGAACCTGAATCATATTCATAAATACTTTTATGATGTAGTAGCGTGGTATCGCTAAAATCTATAAGATTTTGGTAACTTTTCTCAATCCCCTCAACAAAACATTGTATCGCATGCTCAAAGTCCTCTGGTGTAATCTTTCCACACCTAACATTGTAATAAAGATTTTTTATAAATTTATCATTTTGTTCCCACTTGCTTGTTCCAAACAATTGAACATATTGGTCAATCTCATCTTCTGACACTTCAAAAACTGATTCTCTAGAAGAATTATTTTCATTTTCTTCTTTCTGATTTTTTTTCTGATTTTCTTTCTGATTTTCTTTCTGATTTTCTTTCTGCTTTTCTTTCTCCTCATCCTTCATTAGATTACTTCTACAATCTTTATAATCAATCTGGTGACTCTCCTGATAAAAGGATTGCTTTCTTGCAAATAATGCTTCTTTAAATGCAATCTTTAATTCTTCAAATTTTGTATGCTCCTCGCTAAATCCAATATAATCTTCACAAAAAACCTTCTGTGCAAGTTGCTTTTGTGATCCCCTCATTATGTAAATATTCTGATGTTGCATCTTGGTTAATCCTAATATATTCGTTTCCTCTAACCAATCCTCTCTCCAAATATTAGTGCAGCATAAAAGATACCTTTCCTTTTGTAAAAATTCTTCAAAGGTTACCTTACAACTATCTAAGCTTGTTTCTCCTAACATGCAATAACGCAACTGCTGCTGCCATATAAGATTTCTTTTTTCCGCCTCTTCTTTCTCTTCACACAGTTCTTTTTCTAATTTTGTTAATACATCGAATATTTTCTCACGTTCGATTGGTTTTAATAAATAATCTTTAGCTCCGGAACGCAGTAATTCAACTGCATAATTAAAATCATCATAGCCGCTAATTACGACTGTTTTAGGCACATGTGGCAAAACCTGAATTTCTTTTACTAACGTTATTCCATCTTTCCCAGGCATACGAATATCAGTAATCATGACATCGATTACTTCATTTTTTACTACTTCAAGTGCTTCTACCCCATTTTTACATTCAATAATTTGCTCAATCGGAATAGGTGCACGCATTGCGATACTTTTTATCCCCTGCCTGATCATTTTTTCATCCTCTACAATCAAAAGCTTCTTCATGGAATTCCCTCCTCCCTATGTTAGGATCAATGGTATCTTTACGATAACCTTGGTAAACAAACCCTTCCTTGATGCTACACTAATTCCGTAAGGTTCTCCAAAACTGATTTTGATTCGATCTTGTACATTCTTAAGCCCTATCCCATTCCCGGAGCTTCCACTCGTTTCAATCTCACCGGAAATTTTTTGTTGAAGTATTCTAACCTCTTCCTCTGTCATTCCCTTACCTGAGTCCGTAATTTCTATCGTACAATAATCCTCAAATAAAATCCCCTTCATATAGATACTCGTATCCTCCGCAATCTCTTCAATTCCGTGATAAATTGCATTTTCTATGATTGGTTGTAATGACATCTTTGGTATCTCTTGACTCCAAATAATTTCTGGCATATTGATACTTAAATAAATTTCATAATCAAACCGAAGATTTATGAGCGCCAGATAATTTTTAATATAGTCAACCTCTTCTCTTACCGTTACATTTTTTGATACCCATTTCATACTATATCGCAGTAACTTGCCAAGAGAGGTAACTGCATCTGAAATGTCGTATCGTTCCTCTATCTCAGCCATCATTTTAATGGATTCCAGTACATTATAGATAAAATGAGCATTGATTTGATTTTGTAGGGCTCTAATCTCACTGTCTTTCACTAAAAGTTCTCTCTTTAATTGATCCTCCATCAAGCAGGTAATCGTATCCATCATATCATTAATCTGACCGCTTAATTGTCCAATTTCATTAGAGGAATCGACTGGAACTCGTATAGATAAATCTCCTTCTTTTACTTTCGTAACGGTATGAATTACCCGATAAAAATCACGAAGTACCAATTGAACCAAGAAGTTCGCTGCACAAATTAATATAGCGACACCTCCAGTGAATCCAAAGAGAAATACATTTCTTCTTTCATTGATATCTTGAAATGCATTTTTTAAAGAAACAATCTTTAGCAGATGCCCATTAAACTGATCTAGCGGTATATAGCCTACTACAACTGGTTCTTCATCAAGGTACATATTGTAATAATAAGACTCCTTGGTATTCTTTGGTATTGTTTTGAATACTCCCTCTGCAAATTCAACCCACTTTTGATTCGAGTCCCCTTCTCCATAAAAGTACGTTCCATGTTCATCTACAAAACAAGTCCATTGTTCTTCATCCGCTTCGTATATATCCGGAAATAAAACATCCATCTTCGTCGCTACTTCGATCAGGGCATCTACCTTTTTCTTGGTTCCCTTAACACGTGTTGTAAGTGATACAATATGTTTTGATGGCTTTAATACATAATAAGGGAAAATAGTACCGTCATAATCAAAATTCCAGAAAATCTTACGTGTATCATCTTCTTTGTACCAATCGAAATTATCAAGCCGATCCATATGATAAAGAACTGGCATCATTTCCGGTACTTTTTTAGTTGCTATGTAGATTCTTATCTGATAAAGATATGGATTACTGTTTACCAGCCGTTCAATATTCCGAACATCGTTCTTTGAGAATTTTATGATTTCGCTCTTGTCGACAACTTCGGAATCCTGAAACTCTATTAACTTATCCCAAAAGCCTTCACTGTTTAAGATAACCTGTGTTGACATATGACATAGCTCGACATTTTTTTGAATATGGTTATAACTTTGATTGATGCTAATTTCAACATTTTTCACTTTCTCTTTTATGATGGATTCCCTCATATTTTTAAAAAGAAGAACAGATAAAATAACCATAGGTATCACTATGGTTCCAATAATCAGAACTGTTATTTTATGATTTAACTTCATTGCTGAAAAAAGCTTTTTTAGTTTTCTCATAGTAACACCTATTCCTGCACTTATGTTTGTGCATGTTATGTTATGTTATGTTATGTTATGTTATGTCAAAAATCAGGCTCCGTAGAATAGCAAGGCAGACAGTCACTAACCAAAGCTTGATATGGGAAAAACAACCTGTAGATATTCCATTAAACAGGCTGTTTTTCCTTCACAATATATCATATTATTTAACCTCATCCACGTAGTGGAAATGAGGTTTATAAGCAAGTAGCATAAGCGGATTGCGAAAATCCGCTTTATTAATCTAATTACTTAATTCCTAATTTCATTTTTGCTTCCTTCATCATCTCGGTCTTCGTCGCAAGAACTGTATCAATACCGAAATCTTTTCTCTTCTGAATAAATGCGTCCCAGATAGTATCAAATTCTGCTTCTGTCTTCGCTAATAATAGACGAGGTAATACAACGCCCCATTCATTATCTACCTTACTTTGAATATCGAATTCATCAGAATCTGCTGCTAAGCTAACATCATACTGGGATACTGAGATAACATATGGATATGTCCAACGTTCCATCTGTCCAAGAGGTTCTGGTGTTTCCACTGCCCATTTTAATGACATTGCATTGTCTTGGAACATCCAGTAACAGGAATCTGCACCATACTGTTTATCATAAGCACTACGATCAGATGTTAAAATTTCTTTCACTTCCGGTTTCATTGTTTCTTTTCCATTCACATAATCCCAAGTAACACCTTCTACACCTAGCCAAGTCATATGCTGTCCATGCTCACTCATTAAGTAGGAGCATAACTGGATTGCACGGTCTGGACGCTGACATTTCTTAGAAATCATGGTTACGCACCACCCATTGATACCAGTTCCTGGTAAGGTGTAAGCATCACCTTTTGAATTCTTTGGTCCATCAATTGCAATATAAATACTGTTGGGATCATTCTTATATAGTACCTTCTGTTGATCTGCTAAGTCAGTTCTCTGATATAACATACAGAAATAACGTCCCTGAGCAATCTTTTCTTCCATTTGAGCTCTCTTGTCAACAAAGATATCTTCTTTTAGATATCCTTCTGCACCTAACTCGCGGAATGCTTTTAACCAACGCACTAATTCAGCATCGGTATATCTATCGTAGTACTTGCCATCTTTTTCATATGGAGTTGCTAAGAAGTTAGATAAAAACAGATCAAAAGAATTATTACCAATTGATCCAAATTCATGTGCACCTACTGGAATGAGTGGCTGCCCATTCACTTCTGGGAACTTAACCGCTGCTGCTTTTACTGCTGCAATAAAACCTTCCGGTGTTGTCATATCTGGGCTTCCAATTGCTTCATACATATCCTTTCTTACAAGGAAGGTCTGATTGGAAGAGATGTTATCATATTTTTCATAATCCTGTGGAGAGAAAGAAGAGTTTGGATATCCGTAGACATGCCCATCTTCTTTTGTAAACCAGCCAACACGACCTTTGTCTGCTACTTCAAACCAGTATGGGTCATATTGCGTTGCTAATTCATCCAAAGCATAAACCATTTCATCTTCAATCATCTGATTTACTTGGCCTTCCCACCAACCAATCGTTAATAAATCTGGTAAGGAATCGGATGCTATCAAAGAATTTAATTTCTCAGCTTCATTACCTGCAGGAACGATAAAATTAATGTTACAACCTGTTTCCTCTGTAATAGTCTTGGATACTAAGTTCTCACCCCAAGGAGTAGTAAACCAAGAAAAGTTTATATACCATGTTAAGTCAACCTTATCGGATGCGTTTTTCTGCCAACCAGGAACTACCTCTCCTTGATTGTTGTTATCCTTTGTTCCATCTGCTGTACCTTCTGCTGCTTTTGTTGGTTCCGTTGTTGCCCCTACTGTTGGCTCAGCACCAGTTGGTTTTTCTTTCTTCTCACCACATGCAGCGAGAGAAAACAGCATCGTAAAAACCAATAGAAGCGCAAACCATTTTTTGCTACCCAATTTCATTGTAAAATCCTCCCTTTATATTTTATTCCTTAACTGCACCTATCATCATTCCTTTTACAAAGTATTTTTGAAGGAATGGATAAACACAGCATATAGGTAACGTTGTGATAACCATGGCTGCTAACTTTATCGCGGTTGAAGTACTGTCTTTCGCACTGATATTAGAGGCTATAGACCCCGCCATCTGCGAGGACTGTACCTGTGCCACCATACGATAAAGGTAGGTCTGGATCGGTTCTAGGGAACGGTTATCTGTAATATACATTAATCCTCCAAAGTAATCATTCCATTGTCCAACTCCTGCAAACAAAGCAATGGTTGCTAACACAGGTTTTGATAACGGAAGAATTACCTTACGAAAGATGGTAAAATCATTGGCACCATCAATTTTTGCAGATTCCTCCAAAGCTTCAGGAATCTCTCGAAAGAAATTAATCATAATGAGTAGATTAAAAAAGTTAAAAGCCGCTGGAATAACATAAACCCAAAAATTATTTAATAATCCAAGCCCCTTAAATAAAAGGAATGTTGGTATCAATCCGCCAGAGAAGAACATCGTAATCGTTCCAAACGCCATGTAATACTTTCTTCCAATTAAATTTTTTTTGGAAAGCGAATAAGCTACCATTGCGGTAAAAAATACATTAACTGTGGTACCAATTAAAGTCTTTGCAATGGTCACCTTAAATGCCTGTAGTACACTGTTGTCACTGAATACTGTCCTATAATTTTGCAAGGAGAACTGCCTTGGCCACCAATAGATTCCTCCCATTAACGCATCTGTTGCATCATTTAAAGAATTAACAATGACATACCAAATTGGATAAATGCAGACAAAGCAAATAAATAACATGAATATCGTATTTAGGATATCGAAGATTAAAGTTCCCTTGGAGCGTTTGATTTTAGATGATACACGTCTTTTCATGCTGCAACCTCCTAGTATAATGACCTGCCAAGCAGTTTCTTGCTGGAAAAGTTCGCAATTAATAGAAGAATTAATGCGATAACTGACTTAAACAGGTTAACTGCTGTTGCATACGAATATTTACCGAGTGTCATACCAACTTGATATACATACGTATCGATTACTTGGCTTCTGGAAATATTAATCTGATTTTTCAGAATCATTATCTGGTCAAAATTTGCATTTAATAAACCAGAAATCTGTAAAATCAACATAATAGCGATGGTTCCTTTAATTGAAGGCAATGTAATCTTAATTATCTTTTGCATCTTGGATGCTCCATCTACTGTAGCTGCTTCATAGAGCTGTTGGTCCACCGAGGAGATAGCTGCCAGATAGATAATTGCTGACCATCCAAGCTCCTTCCAGCTATCCGAGATTAACGCTACACCCCAGAAGTATTTGGGATCGCCAAGATAAGAAACTGGTCCACTTGTGATATGTAATGCTTGAAATAATTCATTGATAACCCCTGTACTATTTAACCAAGTTGTTAAGATTCCACCGAGTACAACCCATGATAAAAAATGTGGTAAATAAGATATAGTTTGAGTAATCTTCTTAAATTTAAGATTTCTTATTTCATTAAGTAGTAAAGCAAAGATAATTGGAAGTGGAAATCCTATGATTAACTTTAATAAACTGATACCAATTGTGTTTATCATAATGTTACTAAAGTTGGAATCCTGAAAAAACTCTTGGAAATATTTAAACCCCACCCAAGGAGCTTCTGCAATCGATTTGGTTATTTTAAATTTCTTAAAAGCGATTACAATACCACCCATAGGAATATAGTTGAAGATAAACATCCATATAAGCCCTGGGATAACCATAAGCTGAAGATATTTCTGATTCATAAACTTATGCATGGTAACCGATTTTTTTCGTTTCTTAGGTATACTCGTCTCTGTCATGGTCTGTCCTCCGTTTCTTGTTCTATCCTTATTATAAAGACCATAGACCTTGATTATAAGGAACCGTATTTTGAAAAGGTGTCATTTTTTTAGTCTGAGTTCCACCTATTTTTACCCCGGTATTGAAGGATCTGTAATATCTACTTTTTCCCAAACACCATCATTTACCTTCACCTGATACTCTTTTTTTAGCTCTTCGTAATTTCCCTCAAAGCGTAGTTTCGCTTCTTTTTCATCCTCTGAGAGTGTTAAGAGATAGTCCTTATAATACTTTGTCGAGAGTGATATCTTTTCTTGTATCTCATAGACTAATTCATTCGTTAATCCTAAGGATTGTAGTTCGTTTGTTGGTATTGTTTTTTCAATATCCTTTGCCTGATCCCTGCATATTAAAAGTTCTTCTTCTGTTAAGAAATACCCTTCTTTTTCTGCCATCCTGTATAAAACTTCATACTTAATTGCATTATCAAGAGCAAATTGTTTCATCTGATCTGCCATTGTAACGGATGGCTCATATTCTTTCTTCCAAAAATCTTCTTCTCCTAAAAATGATGCATAGAGTTCACCTTGCATCTTAGCAAGGAGAACATGATACATCATTTCATCTAAGGTTATGGTTGTCTCCCCCATAGAAACTACAGTAGAATCTGCTTTTAGGGCTATTTTTTTACTACAGCTACACAGAATCAAAATGAGACAACTAAGTAGAAGAAAAACGCATAACTTTTTATTATGATGCATATTTACTCCTATTCCGCGCATTCACCTATGCACACAATGATCTAATTTTCTCTGCAAATCACTGTAACGATGCTATGAGCATTCACCTTAATTTCCTGACCAATTCCATTCTCTCTTAGTACTACGATTACCTCTTTCTCAGATTTATTTAGTAAAACAACAACACGTTCTTTGTTTGGATTAATAAATGCTGCTACCTCTACTAAATCCGTATACTTAGTGTAAGCAATACGGTTTGCACCAGGCATAATGAATTTACTAAAGTGACCTATGTAATAGTAAGAAAGATTAAACTGTATACTATCCTCCTCTACATTGCACATGATTGGAGCTTGACAGAAGTTTCCTACATGATTTGGTCCACCTTTTTCGTCAAGTAATAGATTCCAGTC
>NZ_DAMADT010000005.1:104677-134173 GCF_031997925.1 Lachnoclostridium sp.
AGCATACATTTCTGCCTTCCAAATCTCGGAGGAATCAAAAAATCTTCCATATTCAACACAACCTTCAGTGAATAGAAGTTCTTGTTCCGGAAATTGTTCTCTCACTAAATCAAGTGCCTCAAAATGATCTCCGGTATACCAATGAAAAGCCATACCGCTAATGCACTCTCTTGCCCTAGAATCAGAAAGAATTTCCTTTGCTCGCTCATATAGTAATTCTTTGTTATGGTCCCAAACATATATTTTTACATTACTAAGACCCTCCTCCTCTAAGACAGGTCCCAGATAATCTCTGACAAATTCCATTTCCTGTGCTGAACTATAACGACAGGAATCCCATACCTGTGTTGCTTCGGGCTCATTTTGTACCGTTAGCATAGATATAGTAATTCCGTCTTTTTTACAATCCTTAACATAGGTTGCTATGTACTTCGCCCAATCTTTTTTATATTCCTCTTTTAATTCGCCACCATGATTCATATCATGATTGGTCTTCATAAATGCTGGTGGTGACCATGGGGATGCTAAGAAAGTAATAGTATCCTTACTAAGTTCGATTGCTGCTTTTATCATAGGTACAATATATTCTCTGTCTCGATCTCGATTAAACTTTTGATTGATATCCTCATCTTTTTCAAGATATGCATAGTTAAATAGTGAAAAATCACAACTATTGATATGCGTTCTTCCTAAGGTATAGTGAATTCCATTCTTACCAAAATATGCATTTAAAACTATCTCTTTCTTTTCTTTACTAAGCTTTGAAAAATTATAACCGGAAGCCTCTGTAAATGCGCCACCAAAGCCACGAATTGTCTGGTAGGTTAGTTCTGGGTATATAGTTACAACCTGATTACTCCCTACTTTAGATGCTATGAATTCCTCTGATTCTTGTAAAAATATTTCTTATGATAATCCGTTATTACTGTTCTAATTTTCATACCAACCTATCTCCTTCCTCCTTACTAACACCATTGCATACCACTGCTGTTTACAAATGTAATACTGTCATAATAAAATATACTCATTGCCTATCGTATTTGATTACAACTATAGTATAGCTATAACTAACTATGATATTAAGAAAAGGGTTATTGTAACGTACCTTCTGAAAAGAACGACCATTAACAAACCCCTTTTTTATCATAGCTAAAATCACACCCTCCTATCATATCTTTATTTCCAATATGGTGTCATTTTTTTAGTTTTCACTTAACCTTTTACTGCTCCTGCAACAAGACTTTGTTGCACCTGATTACTAAGTAAGAAATAAATTAGAATGGTTGGCAAGGTAGCTATTACCATGCCTGCACCAATCAGTCCCCAATCGGTAGAATATTGTCCAGCAAAGGACATAATCCCAACCGGAAGAGTTCGATATGTGGAGCTATCCACAAGAGTATTTGCAAACATCAATTCATTCCATGTCCCAAGAAAAGTAAAGATAGATGCAGTGGCAATCGCTGGTTTAATAATTGGTAGTATAATTTCTAAAAAGCAACGGAAAATTCCACTTCCGTCAATATATGCTGCTTCTTCGATTTCTTTTGGTATCCCTTTATAAAAACCTGTCAAAATCATAATACTCATCGGAAGCGCAAACGAAATATAAGGAATTAATAGTCCAAGATACCCCCCCTTTAATCCCAAACGGTCTAACACTTGAAATAAGGGAAGTAATGCTGCCTGTGTTGGTATCATGATTCCAAGTGAAAATAAGCCAAAGACGAAACCTCGAAGTTTCCATCTCATTCTTGCAATTGCATACGCTGCCATCGCAGAAAACAATCCAGATACTACTACCGTCACAAAGGAGTAAAAAACAGAGTTTAAAAAGTACTGTAGTATACCACCATCCGTTAGTGCTGTTTTATAATTTATCCATCGAAATTGTTTGGGTAATCCGATGATGTTTTCTCCAAAGATTTCAACATTGCTTTTCAATGAAAACGTAATCAACCAATATAGTGGAAATAGCTGTGTAATTGCGATAAGACTTAAGATAAGGAGTAATGTAATCTTGTTTACTTTTTTTGATGTTATTTTCTTTCCCTTCATAGTTAGCCTCCATGCTGCGACTGTTTTGGGAGCAGCCAATGGCTCAAGTTTGCCGCAGCACAAACTTGGTGAGTGAAAGATTAAAATCTTTCACTCTTACCTCCCATCTACCTTAGATTGCTGAAGCATTGTCTTCTGCTTTTTTAAACATTCTACCAATCAGGTAACTAAACAAAAGACATTCCACAACAATTAAAAAAGCCTGCGCACTACCATAACCATATAAGCCACGACGGAATAAACTATTGTACATTAACGTTCCTGGAACCTCACTCGCGTGATTTGGCCCACCTCCGGTCATAACATAGATTAAGTCAAACGCACGAAGTGACCCGGTCAGAGAAAAGATAAGGCAGGTTTTGATTACTGGTGCTAACAAAGGGATGGTAATCCGAACTGAAATCTGACGATTTGTTGCTCCATCTATCTTTGCTGCCTCAAAATAATCACTAGAAATAGACTTAATCCCTGCATAAAACAAAAGCATATGATAACCAATATATTGCCAAACTGCGGGTATTACTGTTGCTAAAAAAGCTGTTGATGGAGTAGAAAGCCAAGAAAATTCAAACTCCTTGTTTCCAAACAACCGAATAACCATATTCAGTAATCCGTATTCACTGTGAAAAATTTTCATCCACAACTGACCGATTACCATGCTTGAAATAACAACTGGAACAAAGTAGACTGTTCGAAAGAACTTTTCTCCTTTTACACCTCTTGCCAAAACAATCGCTATCAATAACGAGATTGGTAATTGAATAAAAATTGAAGCCCCTGCCAGAATAAATGAGTTTATTAGTGCTTTTAGGAAATACTGATCCTTTGAAAACAAATCAATATAATTTTGTAAGCCAATTAAGTCCTTAGTACCTACTCCGTCATATTCAAACAAACTATAGATACCAGATGCTACCAAAGGTGCAACAACAAAGCAGAGAAAAAGCAACAATGCAGGTAAAATAAAGAATGCAATCGTTCTTTTCTTACCTAACATACGATCCATAGAAAATCCCTCCCATACTTATTTCAAGGGCGTTTGTTAGACAAAGTGAACCCTTTCTAATATTTTTGCTTATAAAAAGGGCTGTGCAAAATGACAGATACCTATTCATTTAGTCACAGCCTTGCTTTTTATACTACTAAAAATTGAATCTATCATTCCTCATGTCGCTTTGCACATGATACAGCAACATTATTTATTAATTGCCGCTTGATGCTCATTTATAAATGCTGTTACATCAGCATTTGGAGCAAATAGTGTCTGAACCTGTTCATTATGAATGGTAGCTGGATTCGCATCTAAGGAAGTATCCCAAGCCAATACACCTTCCACACTATCCGCTAATAAGCCTTTAATCTGGATAAATAAAGGATTTAATTTACTCTCATCTAAGTCGACATTCCAACCACAGAATCCAGTGCCAGTTTCATATGCTGCTTTTCCCATCTTCTCGTTGATATAGATTGCGAACTCAGCTGCTTCTTTTTCGTATTTCGTATTCTTATTTACCCAGAAGGACTCTACAAAACCACCAGCATAATCCGTTGCATTTCCCATTCCTTCAATAACTGGAATCTTACATGCTACTACATTCTCAGGATTTATTGTCGCTGTAGTATCTGTGTATACTTGATTTGCAAACCAGCTTCCCATTATTCTGATAGCAGCTTTTCCGCTGATAAAGGCAGAGTTTGCATCATCATTACCAGATTCTAAAGGATTTTTACCGAAGGCGCCCATTTGATATAAATCTACAACTTTTTTAGCTGCTTCTGCATATCCTTCTCCTTCGAACTTTGCATTGCCGCTTAACATTGAATTAATACTTGTTGCACCAACTTCACGAAGTGCTAATGCTTGATAAATAAATGCTGCATTCCAACCATCTTTTGCTCCCGCTGCTATTGGTATTACACCGTCTAAAGTATTCAACTTATCAACTGCTGCTACAAGCTCATCGTAGGTCGTTGGAATTGTAGCTCCTGCTTGATCAAACAGATCTCTGTTACAAAACATCGTCATATACCATGAAAACATTGGAACAGAGTATGTTTTTCCATCGTATACAAATGCTGTAGTTGAACCAGGAAGTATCTTCGCTTTTACCTCTTCTGTCAGATAATTATCAAGCGCAAGTAATTTATCTGCATTCACAAGCTTTCTAGCCATTCCAGCACCCCAGTAATAAAATACATCAATACCACTTGCTTTTCCTGCAAATTCTGCTGAAATCTTTGTCTTATATGCTTCTGTATCTAATGTCTGTGTATTTATTTTCACATTTGGATGATCTTTTTGATATGCTACTACTGCCTCATCATAGAGTTTCTTTAATTCATTGGTATCATTTGACCATTGATGCCAAACATTAAGAGTTACCGTGTCCTCACCATCGTTATTCGTTGCTTTATCATTGTTCTTACCACAAGCTGCCATACTAATGGTTAATGTTCCAACTAAGAAAAGTGCTGCTAACCTTTTTACTAATTTTCTCATAATACCCTCCATTCTTCTGCTTTAGCGCATATAAAACAATATGAACTTTGTGCGCTTACACTAATTACTCTATTTGTTTTACTTTCCTAAAACCCCCCAAAACAATTTCTAACTTATGATTCTCCTATCATTGACCTTATCACGCTCGCTTGCAAGTCGGCATCAAAAGCCATTTCGTATTCCTCATTGTTTCTTCCTACTGGTAATACCTATCGTTAAGAATAGGAACCCCTCCTATGTACACTATCACTACCTAACATTGCATGCTTTGTTGATAATGAAAGTATATAAAAAAAAGACCGTAACCTCAATTTAATATTTTTACAAAAAAGGTTACTATTTTTACTATAGCGAAAATTTTTAATCAAATGGAATAGCTTAAAAAGTAGTCTATTTTCTTGTAGACATTTCAAAGTTACCTGTAAAATCAAGGAATATAAAAAGTGAGTAGGTAGCTTCGCATTCTCTCCTTACTCACTTTTTACATTCAAGACTCTAACAATTGTTTTGAGCTAGATTTCTTTGCCCTTTGCTTTTATGTATTCTTTGCTTTTATGTATTCTTTGCTTTTATACCCTTTGCTTTTTATATTCCTTAACCATTACCCCAACCTGCTTTTTGAAGCAGATACTAAAATAATGTGGATCGCTAATCCCAACTCTTTCCGCAATTTCATAAACCTTTAAATCTGTCGTATCTAGTAATCTCTTGCTTTCTTCTATTCGCTTTCTCGTAATATACTCAATCAGACTTTCACCCATTTCCTTTTTAAATATACGACTTAGATAACTTTCATTCACATAGACATCTTTAGCAATTCTCTTTAGTGTTAAGTTCTGCTCATATAGATGCTCTTCAAGATAAGTAACTACTTGGTCAATTAATTTACTTTTTTTACTTCGGATGGTATTATGATAATTCAATATCACCCCAATACTTTCTTTTAAATACTGTTTCATACTCCATATGGTATCGATTTTAGAAACCTTGGCATACATATCATCCTGATCAATAATATCTTCCAAGCTTTTTCCATACTTCGTTAAAACGGTAGATGCTTTCGATAGCATACTCATCGTGCTTAATTTTAGATAATTCGGATCGAATAATCCTTCCTTACTCATAGCCTTAAGATAATAATCTAAGGAATCAAAAACCTGACTCTCCATCCCATCCTCTATAGCAACAATAAATTCTTTCCAATCAAATTTCTCCATAGAACTACTTTTTCTTTTCATTCTACGATACTCACGATATGGAATAACACAATTTTTTCCTAAGATAACACTCGTTGAAATTGCTTTTTGGCTCTGGATATAAGTATGAAGAATGCCTTGAAACCCATCCTGTACCTCGCTTATTCCAATAATACATTCTATTCTCAATTGATTTAAGATACGTTCTAAAAGCTTATGCGCTATCGCTTCTTCCTCCATTCCTTCTAGGCTTGGAATAAAAAGAATGATATTATACAAGAAATGTTGAAAGATAACCATATCATCACTGCCGATTGACTTTGCAACAAAGAGCATTTCCCTGCTTAATTGTAATTTTTCTTCCTCCTTAGTATCTGGTGAGAAAATAGGCTTAATATTAATACAGCAATTTCTCTTTAATATTCCTTCATAACCATAGAGAGTAAGTTTATTCCTTGCCTCTTCTTCTTCCACTCTTCCTTCTACTAGACGCTGTAGAAAGCTCTCTATTACTATTTCATGATGTTCATGAACAGTTTCTTGTAATTTAACATATTCTGTATTAATACTCTTTTGCTCCTCAATCTCTTTTTTAACTTTGGTAACAGTTTCTTCCAAATCCTTTATATTCACAGGTTTTAATAAAAAATCTTTTACACCAAGTTTTACAGCCCTTCTGGCATAATCGAACTCTCGATAACCAGTAACAATGATAACTTTGCATTGAGGATACTGTTTCAGAATCTCCTCTGTAAGTTCTAGCCCATCCATAAAAGGCATATTAATATCCGTAACAACCAAATCTGGTTGTTTATGATTCATGATATCTAACGCTTCTTCTCCATGAGAAGCTTCACCGATAATCTCAAATCCTCGCTCTTCCCAATAAAATCCTTTACGAATCAATACGCGCTCTAATTTTTCATCATCTACTAATAAAACTTTTATTTTCATATAAACCACCATTTCTACGCTTTTTCGTATTATTTAGATACAAAACCTATCGTATCAATTGATTTATTTGCCTGTTTCTATTCCTTGGATTTCTTAACTCGAAGAATTACTTCTGTACCAATGCCAACTTCACTATGAATTGTCATAGGATTTTTTACATCGTAAAATAACGCTATCCTTTGAATTGAACTATACAAACCAAAACCTGATTTTCCGGTCTTTGTTTTTCCCTCAAGAATTTGTTTTATCCGTTCCTCAGACATTCCAACACCATCGTCTGTAATGATAAAAATAATGTCCTCCTCATCAAGATATCCTTTCACATGAATCGTCCCCTGTCCCTCTTTGTTCCGAATACCATGATGTACTGCATTCTCGACGATTGGCTGTAGAATCAGTTTTAAGATAGGCTCTTTTTTTATCCTATGTTCTATGTCACATACAAGTGTAACTTTATTATCATAACGAATATTTAATATGGTCACATAACTTTCAATACAACTTTGCTCATCATCCACTGTAACTAAATCCTGACCACTATTTAAACTATTTCGATAAAAATTCCCCAGAGCTTGTGTCATCTTAAGGCAATTTTCATGATCTTCAATAAGTGCAAGTGCGGAAACAGCATCTAAGGTATTGTATAGAAAATGAGGATTGATTTGTGCCTGTAATAATTGTAGTTCCCCCTGGGCAATAATTTTTTCTTCCTTCTTCACCTGATGGATCAAGTCAATAATTGCCCGAACCATCTGATTAAATACCCTTTTAAGTTGTGAAATCTCATCGGTTTGCTCTGGGTTTATAGGCATTTCAATAAATTCACCACGTTCCACCATCTCCATTTGTTTTTGAACTTTTGAGAGCGGATGAAAGATTAATTTCGTTAAAACTAGGGAACATACAAACACAAATATAAAATTAAGGCCAATGATAAGTAGGATGGAAGATTTATAATACTCACTTAAATTCATATTATCGCTGATAGGAAGCATACCAACTAACTTCCAATCATGAATATTTAGGTCTTGCCTTGCTAAAATCACAGATTGGCTATTCGCATGACAGACCTCATAACCATTTTCTACCTCTTGCTGCGTCAGAAAATACTCGTCCATTGTCTTATCATAATTAGAGGGGTAAATTACATAATTGCCCTTAGAATCAACGATACAATACTGTGAATTGTACTGTTTTCCAACCTCATCAAAGTATTTTTGAATTGTTTTTTCATCAATGGTTAGTAAAAGTGTTGCCAAAGGGGAATAGTCATCAACATCGGATATTTCACGAACAAGTGAGATATAATTATGATCTGGTCTAGTAATAAACTGAATGATATCTTCACTTTTTGAGATAAACATTGGCTCACCCTTATTTTGTTTTAAGTCCTGAAACCAGTTGGTTTGATACACCTTGTCTTTGTTTACGGAGATGGGTCCAATTTTATGAGAGTAATAATAGTTGTTATATATATCAAAAATAAATACACTCGATATGTAATCGCCTGAAAGTAACATGTTCACAAGGCTACTCTGAATTGTCTGGTGGATATGAGGATCAATGCTAGCAGAATCAATGTTTTTTAAAGAATTTTGAACATTACGATCAAAGTATATCAGTGTGGAAAACTGGTTAACATTGTCGAATATAAAATTTAAATTTCCCTTTAATGCATTGACGGTCTGCATCGCAGCATCTCCGACCTCTCGTTCCAAACTTTTTTGATGAATAATGCGAAATATCCCTACAGAAAGCGTGAATGATAAGATTAGAACACTTAGATATAAGAAAATTATCTTAGTACGTATGTTGATTCTTCTCTTGATAGCTTGGACTGCTTTCCTTACGTTCATATTGTTCCCTCCAAGTTCACGCTTTCATCCTATTTAGTAACATCTATTCTGTTCATTGTAATATTGCATAAACATTATACCATACTTTGGTAATAGTGGCATTTCTTTTGCAAAACTGCCTTCTGATCCAAATTTAATAAGATGGTTGGCGAATTTTCGTCTGAAGTATCTCGGTTTTCAACGATTAGTACTTTTCCTTGCTGATTTAAGGTATGAGTATGCCAAACTCCTTTTTTTACATTATATATTCGATTCGGTTCCATAAAGATAGCATCTATTTCTTCTAAACTATCACCCATCCCACCAGTAAATAAAGTGCATTCTCCCTCTAATAAAACAAATACTTCATCCGTTTTATTGTGCTTTTGCATGTTTTCAATCTGATCAATCGAAAGCTCATCACAATAATTTAAGATAGCAACTCGCCATGATTCAAAATCTATTAATGGTTGATATCCATCTCTATCATAACTAACTACTTCAATCCATTCTTTTTTCATAATAGGTCTCCTCACTAGCTTAATATGATTGTAATGAAATGCTTTTGATGATCAGAAAGTTCCAGTATATCACTTCGTCTTATACAAGCAAGATCCTGGGACTTGTAATGCATTCCGTCTAATATAATTCCTGCAACCTGATACTCTGTTACATCCATCTTCTTACTGTTTTGATACGTAACTTCAAAGGATTTATCTGCAAATATAAATTCAACCTTTGCTGTACCATCCTGCCTAAATTGCTCCAAGAGTAGCTTCGGTTCAAAATATAAATCGCCTAATCTTCCTTTAATACCAAACATTTCTGTAAGAACTGTGAGTAACAACCAGCTTGCTGAGCCTGTCAGATAATGATATAATCCACGACCATTTTCCCCGATATATTCTGGAATTCCAGGATATATTCTACTTACATCAAAATTGTTACAATGCTTAAATAGGCTATCTATTACATGATATCCCTCTTTTGCAAAACCGCGTTGATATAAAGCATTGGCATACATAATTGCCATATGACAAAATACTGCTCCATTTTCTTTTTGACCATAGGCAAATCCAAACATTCTGCCCAAATCAAGCTTCACTTCCCCAAAGTCAGTATTTAGTCGATAACCACCCATTTTTTCTTCATATAGATAATGATCTGCTGCACGAATTACATCCTTTACTTGATCCTTTGTTGCAACCCCTGACATAATCGTAAAAACCTGGCTGGTTAACATCATTCGAACACCCTGAGCAAAATCACCTTCTACCCTCTGGCCATGATTATCATAATAGCCATTAAACCAATGAAATCCTTCCGCATTTGTTAACCATTCTTCGCTACGGATGTGCTCTTTTATCCATTCAGACTTATTCTTTAAATTACAAACTAAGTCAGATACTAAAACCTCCTCTTTATGCCCACTCACAGTCTCCTTCACTTGCTTGCAGTAAGTATAAAGAATTTCCTTTTTACGCTTTATATCGCTATAGCAAGTAATATCTTCTGTAAATAATAGTTCCATTTCTTTTGCAAGGAGTATACTTGTAACTCCACTTTCCTCAAGTTTTTCTAAAAGCTGTGCTAGTGTTGTAAGATTTAATGAATAAGCAGCTGTAAATGCAACACTTTCTCCACGTTCCTTTGCCATATCAAGTGCATCATTCCAATCCGCACCACGCAAGCGGATGTGATTGTGCTCGCCCACATCATAAAATGCAGTTAAGTTTTGTAGCAATAAATGCTCTAAGATTGTACCTTGGTATTCTTCGCCCTCAACTGTCCTAACCCTTTTTCCAAGACCATCGTTATATTGGGTATCCTTTTCTTCCCCTCTTAGCGCTTGCATATCTTTAAAGTAGGTTACCTCCTCTAATAGGAAGTTAAGATCGCCGCTATGCTTTATGTACAAATCTGTGGTAAACAAAGGCCAGACTCCATGATCCATCCATACTCTTGTGATATTATTTCGATCTGCAATAAACTCTCCCTGTTTTGCTCCAATGATAGTTGCATTCGTACCATCCATACGGATTCCTGAAAAATTATCTTGCAGCATACCTCGAACACCCGACGGGTTCATCATAAGTAGCGCTAAACAATCTTGCCAAAGATCACGCCACCCTCTTCCACCTTTTCCATAATCATGGTGTGGTAAGAAGGAGCAACCATAGATTCGTCGTAACATCGGCTGAAAGTTTACCCAATGCATAAAATGGTCAAAGTCCTGATTTCCTGTATGATAGTGAATGTTAATTTTCTGATTCCAATAATTTTTTGTATAAAATAATATATCCTCAAAAGCTTTTGATGAAAGGAACTTAAACGCTTCTTTCTTAAAGTTTTCTTCCGAATTTCCATACCCCATTGCTACAAGATATGTCCTTTCTTCTCCCACCCTTAAGGTCAATTTTTCAAATACTAGTCCTCCAAGTACCTCGTATCCTGCCATTGTTTCACCAGCCAAAACTGGTACTGTGTTCTTAGCATAAAGAGCTCTTGGTTGTTCGAAACTTCCACCCTCACCAATAAAATCTTCTACCGTAGGGTAGAAAGATACAGGAGGATTCGATTCCCCTGTAGAACCAAATACCCCATAAATAACTTCATTTTTCTTATGCCCACGTTCGTCAAAAGTAAGTGTCGGATTTACTATGACTCCATACTCTGTTGTATGAATCCGATGTAATAAAGAGGTAACATGACGATGGTCTCTATAGTTATCTGCAGATCTTGCATATAACGGTATTGCAGCAATCGGTGTAAAGGTTATATTATCACTACCAATATTTTGTATCGTTACCCTCATAAGCTCTACGGTCTCTCCAGAAGCAGGTACCAGGGATAACACCTTGGCTGTTAGTCCATAAGTTTCTGAGATTCTCTCGACCTCCTGCCACATAACCCCCGCCCTCAAATAGGTTTTCTCCTTTTCTTCTTGAAACAGATTTGCCTGCTGATCACTGGAATTTCCAACCACCGACCAAGGCTTTCTCCCTACCACGTCACACCAAAAATTTCTCGATGCTTTACTGTTATGTAATTCTTCAGCACTCACAGGTGCCAATAAAAAGGTATTCTGCTCCATCTTATTGTCACCATGTAAGGAAGGTGTCACCGATGCCATCACCCCGTTTTCATTTGCAATCGGAAAATAGAGATAACTTGTTAACTCTGGGTCCTCTAACATAAAATCAGCATATTCATTCAGATATTGATATTGTCTCATTTCATACTCTCCTTTCAATTAATTAGTTGATTCCTATTCAAACGTAACTTTGGTTGCATAATCCCCCCAGTATCTATTATAGAATTCTACTTGAAAATAAAAATCTATTATTTTTAGTTTTTGGTGCAATATTTTTACTCTTTCAATAATTCATCGAAACTTTAAAGTAATAAAATAGAGCTATTGCTCCATAGATAATTACTATCTATGGAGCAATAGCTCCTCTTTATGATTGTATATACTTCTATAAATTTATTATCCTCTATGCTGGTAACTTTTCAAACTGGCTGTTGTATAGATTTGCATAGAATCCGTCAAGTTTCATGAGTTCATCATGATTACCCTGCTCAATAATATCGCCATCCTTCATACAAAGGATAATATCTGCATTTCGAATCGTTGAGAGACGATGAGCAATGATAAAGCTAGTTCTACCCTTCATTAAGTTATCCATAGCCTTTTGAATTAAAACTTCTGTTCTGGTATCAACAGAGCTAGTAGCTTCATCTAGAATAAGAATCTTAGAATCCGCAAGTACAGCTCTTGCAATAGTTAACAGCTGTTTCTGACCTTGCGATATATTGCTTGCTTCTTCGTTTAAAACCATCTGATAACCATCTGGTAAAGTACGAACAAAGTGGTCAACCTGTGCGGCCTTTGCTGCTTTTATTACTTCTTCATCCGTTGCATCTAATTTACCATATCGGATGTTATCCATAATGGTTCCGTTATATAACCAAGTATCTTGAAGAACCATACCAAACTCAGTACGAAGATCAGAACGAGCGAAGTCTTTGGTATTATAACCATCTACATAGATATCACCACTATTAATATCATGGAATCTCATCAATAACTTAACCAGTGTTGTTTTACCAGCACCGGTTGGACCAACAATCGCAACCTTCTGTCCTGCTTTTACCTTCACGGAGAAGTCTTTAATAACTATCTGATCGGTATCCTCATATCCAAAACGTACATGTTCAAAGGTTACATCACCCTTAAGATCAACATCGTTCATGGTAACCTTTACATCATCTTTACTTTCTTCGTTTTCATCTAAGAATTCGAATACACGCTCTGCAGCTGCTACCATCTGTTGAATTTGATTTGAGATGTTGGCAATCTGTGAGATTGGCTGAGTAAAGGAACGAACATATTGGATAAATGCCTGAATTCCACCAATTGTCATAGTTCCACCTGCTGCCATCGATGCACCAACAATACATATTAGTACATAACCAAGATTACCTACAAAATTCATGATTGGCATCATTAATCCAGAAAGGAAATTTGATTTCCAAGCGCTCTCATAAAGCTTTTCGTTTTCTTGGTCAAATTTTTCAAGAGATTTTTCCTCTCCATTAAATGCTTTGACAACCAAGTGTCCACCATACATCTCTTCGATATGTCCATTCACACGTCCAAGATACTTTTGCTGACCTTGGAAATATTTTTGAGACTTCTTAACTACGCCTAAAACCAATAATAAGGAAAATGGCAAGATTAATACCGCTATGATGGTTAGCTTCCAACTAATGGAGAGCATCATAATTAATACACCTATAACAGAGGTAACTGAGGTAATTAATTGAGTAATACTCTGATTTAAGGTCATGTTTAAGGTATCTACATCGTTTGTAATTCTTGATAATACTTCACCATGACTGGTTTTGTTATAGTAGCTAAATGGTAGCTTATTCATCTTCTTCATGATAGCATTTCTAAGATTATAAGCCATATTTGTGGATACACCTGACATTAAGTGCCCTTGCATATAAGAAAAAATAGCACTTACTACATAGAGGAATACTAACCACAACATGATAGATGCTATATAGGAAAAATCAATTTCCCCACCTTTTCCAGTGATTTTCCCCATGATACCATTCGTTAATTCATCGGTTGCTTTCGATAATATCTTTGGTCCTACAATTGTAAATACTGTGGAGATAGCTGCAAACACAATAACAACGAAAATTTGTATACGAAACGGTGCTAGATATGACATTAACTTTCTGAAACTACCCTTAAAGTTCTTTGCCTTCTCACCACCCATTCCCATACCGCCCATCGGACCGCCACCCATTGGTCCTCTTTGGCGTTGCGGTACCTTAGGAGTTACGTTTGATTCTTGACTCATGCTAATTCCTCCTTTGATAACTGGCTTTCCGCAATTTCTTGATACTCTTTACAAGTAGCAAGGAGCTCCTTGTGTGTACCAATACCAACTACTTTACCTTCATCTAACACAATAATTTGTTCTGCATTCATAATTGTACTAACACGCTGTGCTACGATTAACACGGTAGCATCCGATGTGAATTTCTTTAAAGCAGCACGAAGTGCGGAATCTGTCTTAAAGTCTAATGCTGAAAAACTATCGTCAAAGATATAAATTGGTGGTTTCTTCACTAATGCTCTAGCAATGGATAAACGCTGTTTCTGTCCACCACTGACATTGGTACCACCTTGTGCAATCGGGGTTTTAATACCTTCCTCTGTAGACTCAACAAAGTCCTTTGCCTGAGCAACCTCAATCGCTTTATCTATTTCAGGTATCTCAGCTAACTCTTTACCATAGCGAATATTGGATTCAATATCACCAGTAAATAAAACACCCTTTTGCGGTACATATCCTATCAAATCTCTAAGTTCTTCTTGTTTTAAATCTCGTATGTCAACACCATCGATTTCAATATTTCCTTTTGTAACATCATAAAATCTAGGAACTAAATTAATCAGTGTTGATTTACCAGAACCAGTGGAACCGATAAATGCTGTTGTTTCACCTGGTTTTGCAGTAAAGCTAATATTCGCTAATACATCCGACTCTGCGTTATTATAACGGAAGGATACATCATTAAATTTAATTTTGCCCTGCACATTTTTTCCGTTTTTCTTTGCTTCTTCAATTAAACTAACCGTTTTCTTTTTATCGTTTATCTCGAGTTCAGTATCTAAAACTTCACGAATACGAACTGCAGAAACAGACGCTCTTGGTACCATAATAAACATCATTGCTATCATTAAAAATGCCATGATGATTTGCATTGCATATTGCATAAATGCTAACATATCACCAATCTGTAAAGTAGATTCTGCAATTGCATGACTACCACTCCACACAATAACTAATGTGACACAGTTCATGATAAGCATCATAGCTGGCATCATAAATGACATCGTTCTTTGTACAAAACGATTTGTTTTACTTAATTCACCATTGGCTACTTCAAAACGATTTTCCTCATAACCTTCATTACCAAATGCACGAATTACCATCATACCGCTTAAGTTCTCACGGCTAACTAAGTTAAGACGGTCAATTAACTTCTGTAATGATTTAAATTTTGGTAATGCAATCCCGAATATAATCGCAATCAGACCAAGTAAAATTAGGACAGCTACTGCTATAATCCAGCTTAAGGATACGGATTTATTTACTGCAAAGATAATACCACCGATACCCATAATTGGTGCATAGCACATCATTCGTACACCCATACCAATTAGCATCTGTACTTGCTGAATATCGTTTGTTGTTCTAGTAATCAAAGATGCGGTTGAGAATTTATCATATTCTGCACTTGAAAAGCTTTCAACTTTAGAAAATACATCTCTTCTCATACGTTGTGCCACTCTAGCAGACATTCTAGAAGCTAAAAATCCAACTGCAATAGCAGCAATAACACCAGCAAATGTAATAGCAAGCATTTTTATACCAGTAGATATAATATAAGTTCTTTGTAAATGATTCAGATTTACACCAAGTTCTTCATAAAACATTTTAGTAAATAAACTACCCATCTGAGCATGAAGAAAAGAATCGCTATCAGAAGCTGTCTGTATAAATGTTCCCATAGCTTCTTTTGGCATAGCCTGAATCATAGGAAGAATCTCATAAAGATTATCTGTTGTCATTCCTGCAAAATTTTCATTCGCATTATCTGTAGTGGTGGCTTCAGTTGTCTGTCCACCCTGTTGTTCCATCTGCTTTTGAATCATGGTAACAAATGCTAAAGCAGCCTTACCATAACTGTCTTCTATTGGTACTAATTCTTCTTTGCTTAAACTTTTTTCTACATATATGGATTCCTGATTTAATAACTCATAATCTTTACGATACGTGTTTGCATCTTCGGAATCCTTATCTATTAATTGGTAAGCGTTAAGAAATTGTTGTTTGTTCTCCTCTGTCATAAAGGCTGTGATAAAGGTCATTCCATTTTCACTAATCGCCTTTGGTGCCTTTTCTACAATACCACCATTTTGTATACCGTTCGTTACAATTTCACTCATTAGGGTTGGTAAGCTTAAGTCACTCATCGCCTGCCCAAATAATAGCACAATACAAAGAACCACAACCCCTGCAAAGGGTTTTAGGTATCTCATTATTAATTTCATGCTTATTCCTCCTTGTCATTTTCCATATCATCTACAGCTTTCGCAATTTTAAACATTACGTTACGCACAGTTTTAATTTCTTCTTCCGTCAATGGCTCAACAAGCTGACAATGAAATTTCTTCATCGTACGCCCTACCTCCTGTGCAATGTTCTTTCCCTCCTCACTTAGAATAAGCTTATATTTTAAAACTCCAGCGCTCGTATAGTCTCTAAAAACATATCCTTTTTCTTCTAGAACATTTACAGCTCTGGAGGTATTCGCCTTATCCACACAAAGTTTTCCACAAAGTTCTTTGAACGTCAAACCATCTGGTTGATCCAACAATACCAATAGATACATGGCATGAATACTAGAAAGTCCATAAGGTTTTAAGGCCTCCTGTTGTCGCCTTTGCGCCATTTTTTTAATCTTATCAAACCAGATGAAGTTTTCTGACCTATGTTCATACATAATTATCCTCCTAACCTTCCTATATAAACAAGAAAAAGCAACTTTGAAAACTAATCCTTGTCATGAATCAAGAGCACAATCGATAAAAACATTATATTTTCAGACGCGCAAAATATTTCCTAACTAGAATATTTTATAAACGCTTATTTCTGAGAATAAAAAATGTTGACGGCTCAACAGATTGCTATTCTAGCACCATTTTGTTGAGTCGTCAACAGATTTTTTTATAATTTTATATTTATTTTAGATTACTTTAGTATTTACTACCTTCCTTTATTTATCCATTCTTATGATGGGTATTTCTATATGAATATGGAACCCCTTCTGTCCATCCGAACCAAACTCAAAGGAACCACCAAGTTTTTTTACTCTTCCCTCCATACCGCTTAACCCACAACCCACTTTTACATGATTACAGCCCTTTCCATCATCGATTATATAGATTTCTAGTGTTTTTTGATAATATCGCAGAAAGAGATGAACAGTTTTTGCGTCTCCATGCTTTATCGCATTTGTGACTGCTTCTTGGCATATTCGAATGATAGCTTCATTTTGTGCTGAGTTAAGCTCATATGGCCTACCTTGTGTTGTAATCTCTAATTGCACTTTTAAGTTACTTAAATTTTTAATAGCTTTTATTATGCTTGTCTGCTGAAAATCAAATTCATTTCCCTGAATTGAATTTTTTAAGTCTTGTACACTTTCCGATAATAACTCCTCGAGCATTGCAAGTTTTTCAATTGCATCTTCTCTACATCCGTCCCTCGCTGCAACCTCAGTGGTACATAGAGCAACCGTTAAACTATGCCCTAATATGTCATGTACATTTTGAGCAACTGATGACTTCGCTCTCGTTGAAACCAAATCTCTCTTGGATTTGATAGATTCCTTTAGATTCTGGTCCATGATCGCTAAATACTGATTTTTTTTCTCCAGTTCCATCATTTTATCAACAGTATTCGTTATTTCCTCCACATAAATCAAATACCTATTTGACTTTAACCGATACTTTTTCACTACAAACTTACTATCTTTATAGGAAAGCAGATATTCTTTCGTTAAATTGGATAATAAAAACTCTTTCAATTGTTCCTTTTCTTTCGGTACTAGCTCATTTAGACTATCTACGAAGTTTGAGACGTTACAAAATCCACCTTTTATTACTGGAAACATTTGAACAAATAATTCATTCGGAGTATTTAAGACTCCTTTCTTATTCATAAGGGCGACACCTCGTGGCAACTTTTGATATAAAACCTGATAAGACACCGGCGTTATATCCAATAAATGAAAACCAAGTGTGGGTAGGATAATAAGAAAAAAGGTGGAACAGATTTTTACAACCGTACCATCAATTTTTAAAAAGCTAAGTTGTGGTAAAATTCCTAATTTCTGCAACCAAAATAGAAACATTAAATATGCTGTTATTGCTATCGTTATATGTAATATAATCCGAATTTTTTTATATGCTCTACCAAAAGTACGAATATGCATCGCACAAATTAGTATATAGAGCGAAACAAAAATATAAACATGATGTATTACAGATAAAACATAGTAAAACATTCCACGTTTTTCATAATCGATATTAATCGATATATAAAACATATGATGGAGTGGATTTGTAAGTACGATGATAAGACCTAGAATAGGTAAAATAGCACTAATCCACTGCTCTTTTCTTGCCATTTCTTCTCCACCATAAAAGATTAAGGAGAATATAAAAAGTGAATATTGATACCCAAAATACCCAACATATTGTACTATGATAATAATCCAGTTTATATAATCCTCAGTAACAACGAACCTGCAAACTTTGGCTATCATCCAAAAAAATAACGCAACTAAAAAGAAATAAAATTTATCACGAAGGATGGATTTTGAAACTTTAAAGGAGATATAGATAGTATAGCAAAATAATAACAAGATAAAGAATAATAAGAATAAAATCGTATGATACTTATCCTGTAATTGCTGTACGAAAAGCAGCATTGCATCTCTCCTTCCTTACACCTTTAAATTTAACACAGACGTTCTTACTTCCAGAATTATTTTTCGAATGTCCTCAGCAAGATTATTTAATTGTAGTTGCCACGTCTCCTCATCAAAGTTCTCATTCATACGTAGTACATGGACCTGATTCATCACATCTTCTACTCGTACTAATATGGAGTTTTGGATTGTTTGGAGTAATTGAAGGCGTGCTCTTTCTTCTTCTAATGTATTTATAATCTGTAACTGCTTTTTATACATCTCAATGGAGCGAAATAACATATCGTTTTGTTTTTGTAATTCTAATTGTAATTCTTTTTCTTTCGTAGTTTCATGTATAACAACATTTGTATATACATGGGAATTTTCCAAATTATAGACAAAAAAAATCGTAACTAAGTACGCTCTACCTTCCAAAAAGCATTCAAAAGTTACTTCATCTTTTCGTTTCTTTATATTCTCCCATATTTCTTCACGTTCTTCTTGTTGTTGATTATGAAGCAGACAATGAATGAAGTCATATAATTTACAATCCTTAAGTTGATAAATTTTCTTTCCTTTTGAATTGGCTTCTATGATTTCATCCTTAGAATTAAACAAAAAGACCCCCTCCTCAAGTGAAAAAAAAATCCTTTTTAAATCACTAGGCAAGGTTAGGTAATTAGATAATTGCACAAATATATAAAATAGACCTTTTTTACGCCGTAAAGCCATGATAATATTCTCCTCTTTTAAAGTAAAAAGAGAGCAGCCAAATAACTTCTCTTTTTGTTTTAGCATCGGAAGCTTCACTTTCGCTTAAATAACGCTGCTTTGTAATGCAAATATAGCCAATTGTGTTCTGTCTTTCGTTCCTGTCATCTCTAACATTCGTGAAATTCTATTTTTCACCGTTCCCTCAGAGTAACAAATCTCAGAAGCTATTTCACTATTACTCTTACCTCTAGTTAGAAGTTTTAAAACAATTAAATCAGTAGAATCAAAATCTAATTCTTTCGTACTTAAAGAAAGCCTTTTATATTCATCACAACTTCTCTGCATCTGTAACAATATATATTCCTTAATACTATCATATACAACAAACAGTCCATCATAGACAGACTGTATCATATGTATTAAAGCATCGGGTTTTATATCCTTTATTATATAGCCATCCGCCCCGTTTGCTAGAGCTGGATAGATGTACTTCTCTTCTTCAAATGTAGTAAGCATGATACATTTTATCTTGGGAAACCGTTCCTTTATTTTAGAAAGAGCATGAATACCATCCATGTTAGGCATTTTAATATCTAATAATATGACATCTGGATTCGTCTCTTCACAAAGTTTAATCACATCTCTTCCATCACTAAGACATCCAGTAACTTCAAACCTCTCTTCTTGAGACAACACCTTAGCTAGCATTTCTCTTAAAAGACTTTGATCCTCAACTATTGCTATTTTAATCAATTTAATCCACCCCTTAAGTAATCCAAGCAATAGAAGCCTAGAATTAGCTAGGTTCTTGCAACTTTTACATCCTTATACTCTACTAGTAATATATAACGAAATTTTACTACATAATCTTGTAATAATAAAGTACACTTCACGAATTATTCAACGAATGAATAATAATAAATTTATTATCGAAATTATAAAGTATCAATTTTTACCATTTTATTGTTATACAATAAATTTAGCACATTTTATAATCTAGGTCAATAAGACTAGACATGCATAAAAAATTGTTACTCATTCATAAATATCACACTACAAAATCTGAAGTTCTTGATTTATTTTACTTTTTAGATAAAAAATGCCTGTCATATCACTCTTATTCAATTATGATAAACCTTCGGTTAAGGGGGCGAATTGTTATCATAACTTTATATAGAATGTTATAGCAGACACTCTTTTGTATTGCAAAGTCACGACATAATGCGACTAGAAATACCAAGATAATTACTTAATATGACATAATTCTACCATGTCGAAGCTTTTACTTCCAGTGCCACATGACTAACAGAAAATGACTTTTGGCTATTTATATTAATCGCTAGTAACTTTTTGAAAAATAACTTATCTTTGACACATCTACGCCATCATTTTGTCAATTATTCCCAATATAATTATTTTAGATAAAAGCACAATGTAAGGAGGTATGACATGAAACAAAAGAAATTTACTAAAATCTTATTCACTCTTTTTCTTACTATAATGATTAGTTTCCCATACAATACCGTCTATGCAAGCAGTCTCACAACTGGTAAATTTGATGCAGTTACTGACACAGCCTATAAACTAGAACTCGATTATCAACAATTAAATTTAATCTTTAGTGCGTATGATAATGCTAATTCCGTTACTTCCTCAATTACTCTACCAACGGTGTGTATGAATCAATCTTCTGTAATCTGGTATTCCGATAATGAAACAATCATTAGTAACGCTGGTAAAGTTACAAGGCCGACTGGGACGGACACTACAGTAACCTTAACCGCAATCTTAATCAATAACAATCAAACAAGGATTAAACAATTTTCTGTACTTGTAAAAGGTAATCAGATTATTGTACCTAACTTAACTGGCATTAGTGATAACTATGTGGTTGCACAGAACGAAAAATTATATTTAAGTGGAATGATATATGCAACCTCGAAATTAACAAATGTCACCGTACAGCTTTGGAAAAACAATACAAAAGTTATTTCTGAAACTAAGGTAAATCCACAAGCAACCAGTTATAATTTAAATAGTATATCTTTTGATCCGAACTATTTAAAATTATCGAAAGGTACTTATCAAATAAAGATTTACGTAACATCAGAAAATTACTTCGATACGTCGACCCCGCTAAAAGTGTCTACTTTAACGGTAAGCGAAGATAAGAAAGATCTATTGGATGACGAACGTGATTTACTCTCCATTATCTTCTCAAATAATGACAAATCAAGTAGTGTTATTTCAAATATTATACTTCCTGTGTTAGGGAAATATGGGTGTAATGTAACATGGCAATCCTCTCATCCATCTATAATTAACTCTCAAGGTATTGTTACAAGCCCATTATATGATACGAAAGTAAAGTTAACAGCTACATTATCATTCTATGGATTTAGTGTGCAAAAAACTTTTAATCTCGAAGTCCTTGGCACTTATACAAAGAATTCGATTACTATTAAACAATCCGAGACTGTTATTAATAATAAGAATACAATCTCTTTAGACTGGAAATCTAATCATAACGGAAAAAATTTAAAATCAGTTCGACAGACGACGATCCAGATTTACACCTACGGTACCAATGAACTCCGTTTTGAAATGTCTGCAGATACTGCTCTAACTTCTTGTACCACAAGATTGGACCCAGGGGTATATACGGTACGCATCACTTATTATTCCTCACATAAGGCATTGGCTTCGGGAGAAACAACAATCATTATGAAATAAGGTTACCTCATATTGGAACCCATAATATACCAAGCAACTCTGCTGTATGTTTTACACTGTCTTTATGATTTAGGACGCGGTTTATTGCCCACATCTTTTGTTCAATAGTATGTTTACTCTTTCCCATAAAAATATGCTCCTACTTGGATAAACAGTTTTATTATGTTAACTGTCTACACAAGGGGAGCATATCATTATTCTTAATTGAATGCTTTTCTTATATCACTATGATTAGTTACGTCCTCGTACCTACAGTGGAGCTTGAAAACCCACTGGAATGAAAATGTTGCCCCGGCTTACGCTTCGCTAAAAGGAGCAGGGGACATCTTTTGTAAGGTTATAATACTTTCGATAAGAATTCCTTTAATCGTTGATTCTGAGGATTAGCAAAGAATTCAGCAGGACTATTTTGTTCCTGAACAACACCTTGGTCAATAAAAATTACACGGTCAGCCACTTCTTTTGCAAATCCCATCTCGTGAGTAACAACAACCATGGTCATGCCTTCTCTACCAAGTTCCTTCATAATGTCAAGAACTTCACCAACCATTTCAGGATCTAATGCTGAAGTAGGTTCATCGAATAACATTACGTCAGGGTCCATTGCAAGTGATCTAACAATTGCAATTCTTTGTTTTTGTCCACCGGATAATTGGGATGGATATGCATCCGCACGATGTGCTAAGCCAACACGATCTAAAAGTTCAAGTGCCTTCTTCTTTGCCTCTTCTTCACTTCTCCCTTGAAGTTTCATAGGTGCAATCATAAGATTCTTTAAAACTGTCATATGAGGAAAGAGATTAAAATGCTGGAACACCATTCCCATTCTCTGGCGATGCTTGTTGATATCAGTTGCTTTATCTGTAATGTCTACTCCTTCAAAGAATATCTTACCATCCGTAGGAACCTCTAATAAGTTTAGAGATCTTAAAAAAGTAGATTTACCGGAACCAGATGGCCCAACAATGACAACTACCTCACCTTTTCTTATCTCTTCATTGATACCATTTAACGCATATACTTTATTATAAGCCTTATGAAGGTTCTCCACTTTAATTATTACTTCTGCATCAGTGGTCACTGTTTCTCAACCTCCTCTCCAAACGATTAACTAGTTTCGTAAAGATGATAACTAATACCAAATAAATTAATGCGACTGCTATGAGTGGCATAAAAGCGTCATAGGTACGACCACGAATAATATCTCCTGCTTTCGTTAGATCCTCTAATGCTATAAAACCACTGACAGAGGTTTCCTTTAACAAAACGATAAACTCATTACCGAGTGCAGGTAAGATATTTTTAATTGCCTGAGGTAAAATAATCAATCGCATAGTCTGAGCATAATTAAATCCAAGACTTCTACCTGCTTCGAACTGTCCTTCATCTACTGCCATAATACCAGAACGAACAATTTCTGCCACATAAGCACCAGAGTTTAATCCAAATGCTAAAACCGCTACAAATATTTTATTAATATTAACTGAACCAAATATAACAAAATAAATAATTAATAATTGAACTACTACCGGTGTACCACGAATTACTGTAATATAGATATTACATAAAAAGTTTAATATTCTTAACTTACCAGTTTTTGAATAAGTAGAACGTATTATTGCTATGATAAAACCGAGTAATGCACCAATCAATACAGCAAAAAAGGTGACTATTAATGTTGTAATTAATCCTCTTACAAGGTACATATAACGGTTATCTTCTATAAAATTCAATACAAATCGATCACAAAAATCTTGAAAACCTGTCTGCATATTCTCAAACATTGTCATATATACAATTCCAAACAAACCGTAACCCCCTTACAAAGTAAATTATTTAATATATCAAGTGCCTCTAACCTGAACAAGAAATTTACGAGCTTTTCTTGTCGTGAGTCGGGTTACATTCCTAACACTATTTTATGCCCTTTTATTTTACTACTCTTTTACAATGATTACCTGACGTCCAGTATAATAACTGTCTGAAAAGTCAATAGACTGTCTGCGTTCTTCATTATCAGTTAAACCTGCCACACCAATATCAGATTTACCAGAAGTAATATTGGCAATGATAGAATCAAATGCCATATCTTCTACCTTAAGCTCCATACCTAAAATATCTGCAATTGCCTGTGCCATATCTACGTCAAGCCCAACAACTGAATTACCTTCAATAGATTCATATGGAGGAAATTCTGCATTCGTAGCCATAACTAAAGTTCCATTAGGGCGATCCACATCTTTTTTAGCGTATGGAGTAGCTCCTTCTACATTACCAATATAGTAATCAATAATTCCTTGTAATGTTCCATCTTCTTTAATCTGTGCAATAGCAGCGTTGATTTTATCCTTTAATTCTGTATTACCTTTTGCGATACCAATTGCATATGCTTCTGAAGTATATTCTTCATCAATTATCTTTAATCCTTTGTTCTTCTCAACAAATACCTTCGCTGGTTGATCATCAATAACTACTGCATCAATCTTACCTTGCATTAACGCTTGAACTGCCTCAAATCCTTTATTATAATGTTCCACAGTTTTAACTCCAAGCTCTTTGTCATCCGTAACTAAAATATCACCTGTGGTACCTGTCTGAACACCAACTGTAGTTCCCTTTAAATCAGCAATTGCATTAATCTTAACATTGCTTTTTGAACTACAACCTGCAAGAGATGCCACCATCACTCCGGCTAATACAACGGCCATAACTTTTTTTAACTTCATAATAATTCCTCCTCTTATATAATATGAACGTTTCTTTTAAATTTTATTTTCTTTCTATATTTTCCCTCTTATCTAAGTTGCAATACGAATTATAACACCCCTTTTATAAAAATGCAATATTTATTTATAATTATTAGTTATTTTTCTTTTTAATGACTAAATATACATCCGAAATAAATTCTATTTTTATATTCTATATTATATGCAAAGGATTTCATTTATGTTTTTAACCATAAGTAATATTTTATATTTATACATGTTTGTCTACTTTTTATACATTAAATATAAAATATTATACATCGAATTTACTTTAATACAAGTTATTATATAAACCGACGCCTTTCCTTTTCTTCATCACATATTCGACTTCGCTGCATAAATTAATAGAAAAAGGAAGTTGTAAAATATGTCTTGTTGTTGCTTTTTTTTATTAGGTTTAGCCTTGGGTAATTGTAGAGGCCGTCGTCGCAGAAGATGCCGTTTTGTAGAATTCCGTTTTAGAGATCGTGATAGAGATCGTGATCGAGATTTCGACTGCGATAGAGATTTCGATCGCGATAGAGATTTCGACTGCGATAGGGATTTCGACTGCGATAGGGATTTCGACTGCGATAGGGATTTCGGATGCGATAGAGATTTCGATTGCGATAGAGATTTTGATCGTGATAGAGATCGTGATCGAGACCG
The DNA here is from genome assembly GCF_031997925.1 of Lachnoclostridium sp. Lineage (NCBI taxonomy): Bacteria > Bacillati > Bacillota > Clostridia > Lachnospirales > Lachnospiraceae > Lachnoclostridium > Lachnoclostridium sp. Next base: position 130,149 of record NZ_DAMADT010000005.1, read on the forward strand.
CGATAGAGATCGTGATCGAGACCGCGATAGAGATAGAGACCGCGATAGAGATAGAGACCGCTTCTGTAGATGTAGATGCTGTCTTGACGACAGAGGACGCATTATTTGTAGATGCCGTTGTGACCGTGACAGAGACCGTGACAGAGATAGGGATAGAGACCGTGATAGGGATAGGGATCGTGACCGCTTCTGTAGATGTAGATGCTGTCTTGATGATAGAGGACGCATTATTTGTAGATGCCGTTGTGATCGTGATAGAGACAGAGACCGTGACAGAGATAGGGATCGCGATAGAGACAGAGACCGTGACAGAGATCGAGACCGTGATAGAGATAGAGACCGCGATAGAGATAGGGATTGTGATAGATTCTGTAGTAGACGCTGCTGCGAACGTGGATGCTGTAGTGGTATGGGTTGCTTTTCTAGAGATGATGAATTTTGTAACGGTGTCTGCTCCGATGGTTTTAATCGTTCCGTAGGATTTATTGGCTCGAAATGTCCAAATGGAACAGGAAATGTTTTTTCACCATTCTAAGTATAAAAGTCAAGATAATACTCAATGAAAGGAAGACTTTGCATTTTAATAATACTGCTAAGTCTCCCTTTTATTTTTAAAAACAAATTTAATTTCACTTGAATTTACTATTTCATGTTTAATCTGAAGGCTTTTATCACATATTAATTTAGAAACTACAGATAATAACCTTGAAAGGAAGAGATAACATGGAACTATTAGGAAACCACGAAATACCAATTGGATTTAGCATGGCACTTGCCAAAGATACCAATGCCATGAACGCATTTTCTTCTATGTCTAAGGAACAGCGCACGCAAGTAGTGGAGCAATCTAGAAATATCCAATCCAAAGAAGACATGGAACAATTCGTTAACAGTTTTACCCAAAACCGTACCTATTAGTCTAAGAAATCCATAGTGAAATAACTGTGAGAGGAATGCGAGGTGTTGTGAATGACTTATGTTGCTCCGGCATTAATGGGAAAATTTGAATCATTATCAGAAGGACTTCGAAGTATGATTTTAGAACGTAACACCCAAATTAATACGATGCAAGATTTTATTAAGGTGTTGGAAGATATCGTAAATGAAGCAGAACAAGAAGATAATTAGGAACATTGTTCATTTGGATTGTTAGGATAGGAATCAATTAACAGTATAATCTTTTGTATGATCTTTTTGTATGATCTTTTTCATTGGTATACCATAATTCCTTACTTTTTAAAGTTTGGGATTCTATTAAATAGGACTGCCGTTACTAATTACTTAGTACGACAGTCCCTAACAATCTATCAATTATTATGTAAGACATAACTAGAAAACTTTATGTTCCTAATAAAATACTTAATTTCATTACTTTCTTTATAATTTCCTTTCATTACTTACCTTTCATTCATTACTTTCTTCACTTTACTTAACTCTTCTAATAAAGACCGCCAACAAGAGCATCATCAAGACTTGTTTTATCCGTATCAATCAAAATAATATCCCCTGCCTCAAACTTAAACTGCCTACCAAAATAATCTTTTTTTGTATTATTTATTCCTTCCATCTGAAACATATTGCAATGCCCAAGATTCTTTTCATTTTCTGCATTATCATAGGTTAAATAAAGTTTATTCTTCTCATCATAAACCTTGATATCAAAATGAATGATAATAAACCCTTCCGATAACCACAAGTTATCTACTTTTGAGATCCCATATTTCTTAGCATAAGCTTGTACATCAGTACCCTTTTTTACTGCCTTTACATCAGAAGGTAAAGAATAATTGAAATAATAAGACTGTTTGTATTTTGTTAAGTTTTCTTTTGAATATCCAAGTCCTAGCAGGGAATTAGATAACGTTCCCTGATGAATCCTTAATGCGTAGTTTTGATTCGAAAATGTTTTAAATGCTAATTCTGAGGATATCCTTCCATAACTATACATCTCTTTTTTCTGTGCAGTCCATGCTTTGTATGTGATATTTCGAATAGAAGCAGTATCTTTTAACTCCACATCTGGAATGCCAAGATATACGTCACCAGTTTGTGCTTGTTTGGTATTTTCTAAGTCTATTTTACTGCCTACTTTGATAAAATGGTTTCTCTTACCGCTAATTGTATCAGAATAATACAACTCCACCTCTTCGCAGTTTAATCCCTTTTTATCAACATAGTAAAATGTTGGTGTTATTATGATTTTAGATTCATCTTTAGCAGTGATATTTCCCACAGTATCAAGAGTGAATCTCCAGGTATAACCTGCCTTTAACGAACCTTTATTAAGATACTTTGGATGAGATCCATCCACTAGGGGTAAGGTAAACTGTTTGTCTCTACCGGTTTGAATACCAAATTGATTTCTAGTACCAATCGTATAATAGTATAGTTTATCTTTATGATATTTCTCACCTATCTTTGTTCCATCAATTCTTTGCATGGATTTCTTTACTCCATCGATAACCTTTGTCACAAAGGTATCTAGTATCTTTAAACGCAGAGAGTTTTCGGAACGAAATATATCTTTCCATAGACTATTCTCGTGTATATCATATAATGTTAATCCATAGATTTTTCCTGATACCTCAACTTGCTTTGTATCGGTAGCAACATAATTACTTCTCGATAAATTTGCATTTGATTGCACACTAGATAGCATTCCTTCTCCATTTACTGCGATTGTTCGAAATTCAACAGTATAGATTCCACAATCAACATACATTGGCAAATAAAATCGTTGTGAAGAATACAATCCAACTGCATACCAAGTATTTTTATTTAATAAGATATCATTTGACATATCGCGGTCATTACCCACATCAATTAGAACATCAAAAGGAAAACGGACTTCATTCCGAAGAATTCCCTCTTGATTTCGGGCTATGTAGTAGGCATTTCCTAACGTATTGCTGACATAATCTCTTATATAATAACCTGGATACGGATTGTGTGACCCATAATTACTTATGGAGACAGTAAAATCAGAACTATCTCCCTCCTCATCTAATACAAGAGGAATACAGTTTTTATTTGGAGATGAAAGCTGAACATAAGAGGCATTATCTTGTATCAGCGTTCCTTGGCAATACACAGGAGTATGAACTGTTATACTGTTAATATTGGAAATTGGATAAGCCTCCTCAGAAGGTTTTGTAGATTGAAAAGATGCAACCTTTTCATATCGAATGGTCCCGCTAGAGGAGTAGATAGAGTTTGCCAATGTGGCTGGAATTGTTAGATTAGACTGATATAGAGTATTATATAAGGTTAATTCTGGTCTTCGAATCGCAGAATACACTGCTTCTTCTGTTTCCTTTAGTTTATACTGATCATTCATGACTGTTCGATTATCAAATTGAAAAACATCATTTCTAACCTGAACCTCAGGAATCAAAGCATTGACTTCGGTTGTAAAGTCATTCATTGGAATCGATGGTTTAATTCCACCTAAATCAATTGTTTCTGCTGGTAAATCTACCCCTGACTTTACCTTTGGGGGTACAATAATATGTTGGTCGATATCTCCAAAGGATTGATAAGATATGGAAGGAATCGAGTAACTAAATGGTAAAAGTGTAATATCGCCTCGTGGTAGGGCGGTATTTATAAGATTTGCTTGATTTATTTTAAAATAATCAAAGCTTACTAATTCCGTATACTTCACTTGCCTATTGATGGTCACCGTCTGCTTTACATCTTTCGTTTCCGTATGATTTGTTTTCACAATTTCTGTTTTACCATCTGGATCCCCTTTGATTGGTTTCTCTTCTTCGGTATACCATTTTAGTATGTATTTCTTTCTTGCTTCCACTTGAAATTCCTTGGAAGTAGAGTTCCTTTGAAAGGAAGCTTTGATTAAATACTCCGGTGCTCTCACCGATGCATATAAATTTTCAGTAGTTGGTATTCCTTGTTCTACGGAGAACTTCTCCGCTCCATAGTAATCCGATCTAATTTGCCCATTTGTTGAAGATGCATCAAAATAATCAATGGTGGTATTTATGGATTGGGGCGGTATCGGTGTG
>NZ_DAMADT010000005.1:134183-142817 GCF_031997925.1 Lachnoclostridium sp.
ATCACAACTTCACTCCCTTTCATAAGGCTTGGTATGGTAAGTTTTGTTTCACCACTCTTACCATTTAATGTAGTCATCGTCCCATTATCCTTATAATAAGTATAACTCCATTTATCTTTATATTTATAGCTATTGCCTTGATAAGTGTAACTAGTTTTAGCATATTTTGTGAAAGAATATGAAGTATTCGGCTTAATTGTTCCTGCACTCTCTGTCCCCATTAATGTTTTTATCCCACTATCACTTTCATGATAATATTTTACCTTTACACTACTCTCTTCTCCTGCTTTTACATATCCAAGTATTAACACAGCCTTACCAGTACCAGAGTTTTTCTGCGATATCTGATTCTCTATAACTTTTGCTGCCTCTGACTTACCTGGTGTTTCCTCATAACTATAAAAGGCCTTACCTAAAAACTTATACTGCTGACCAGAACTATCTGCTATTAGAGAAGGCGTATCATAGATAAGTGTTTCCTCATCACGGACCGGTTGATTTTGAGTGCTACTTGGTAACTTATAATCTATGGAATACTTTCCAGATTGAACATCATTTAAGGTGAAGTTTTTTGTTTGATTTTCAGTCATATCCACTATTTGAATTGAATATGAACCAGCAGGGATCATCTTTTTTGTTATTTTTAACGGAATATCGTAGTATGCGGGGAGATATTTTTCCTTTGTCTCATATGACCAATCAACAGCGTTTTTTATGTCTTCTAAATTAGCATAAGGTCCTTTTATCATTGTGTTATCATCATAAACAGCAAACACATGATTAATATAAAGTATAAGACCATCAGAATTTAGCATATCTGTTACTATTTTTTCCGCCTGATCTTGTGTTTTTCCTTTTTTAATCTCCTCAGCAACATGCATGCTTATGGCTGATTTTGATATCTGCCAAAAAGGTAGTTCGTATGTTGTAGTAACATGTACTCCGTCAGTCTCATCATGAACCAATTGTGGTTTAACCAAAACTCGTTCTTCCTTTTCGATTGGATACTTCGTTACTTCTCCGTCCGTTTTTTTAATAGTAAAGTTATAACCTTCTGTTTTGTAATGAATAGCAGATTGGCTTTTTTTATGCTTACCAATCATTCTCATAATTCCTGTTGTATTAGCTTCACGTAAAATTATTGTATAAAGTCCATCTTCTAATGCATCATTCTTTATTTCTTGCACCATATAGTCTTCTCGGTACTCTGCATAGGATTGATTTAATATTCCAGCTACAACTACTGTTGAATGTAGCAACATCGATGCAGTTAACAGTATTAAAAAAAATTTATATTTTACTTTTTTCTTCATAGGCTACCACTTCAATACATTAACATCATGAAAATAATCACTGAATACCGCTGATACAAGTTTTCCATCGTTGTCTAGAAGAATATCATAATAGCCATTTCTCCACTCACCTAATTTTACATTGGAATAGTTCGCATACGATTCATATGTAAAAGCTAAAGGCGAAATAAGTACCTGATCATTATTTAAAGATGACTTTATCCGATAGTGTACATAAACCCTCAAATATGTTCCAACAGTACCTTGATATATCCCAGACTTATCAAAAGCTATTTTATCACATTCAATAATAGTCTTATTTTTCTTTGCAGCGTCAATGTATTTATTTACATAATTTTTAATATATACTTCGTCATTATATAGTGCTCCAGTAGTTGTTACCGCATCGTACCATTTTTTATTCTTTTCAATTGTACGATAATCAACATTAAAAACATTTTGTAGATATTTTGCTGCGTTTTGTTCCCATGTTGCCCAATAAAAATCTATCTTTCCTGCTAAATTTGTCTTTGTACCATCTGGTAATGAGTACATCAAACTGTTTTTACGATAGTTTTTAACAGTTTCAGGATAAGCATAATCATATCCCTCTTTATACTTTCCAGTTTCATACATATATTCTTCGTATGGTTTTCCATCTTTATATTTGGTTTGATAACCTTTCATAAAGCGAAACTCCCAATCATAGAACGCATTAGGGTAGCTTGCCAATATGTACGGATAAAATTCTGCAAACTTCGGTAGATCTGTTATCCTTATTAATTGTCCATCTTCTGTAATTTTATTTCTCTTACTCTGGTCTTTTAACATTCCTATAAAACTTAATGCAGTATCCTTTGATATCTTTTGAGTTGGGTTGAAAGTTCTGCTTGTAGTATAACTACCATCTGAGGAACCTTTAATATAGCCATAGGCATATGCTTTTGCAAATGGAATGCGTCGATATCCTGGAATTTTATTGACATCTGTAATACGTTTTTCAACTATAGTTTGAATTAGGTCTTCACTTAGCGTATTTCCGTATAATGATTCGTGTGCATTCACCAATATTACAGCTGCATCCACCTTGGAGACATTTCTTTCGTAATCCGAAAATGTACTTTTAGTTATAATACCATGCTCTATCGCAGCGCTAATATACGATTGATTTGTTGTCCCTTGCGCTGTGATACCGATCTCTTGGCAAACTAATTTTATAAAGTATCCTCTTGTTATGTAATTTGTACTTGCTTGTACCACTAATGTTTTTTCAAAAACTAGCGATAGTAGTAATATTATACATAATAATACAATTCGATAATCTTTTTTCACAATCTTCATATTTTACTCTCCCCCTTTTCATATCTCCTGATACGATCCATTATAATTTGTTGTATCCCTATTAAATTTAGTGTTATTACAATTATTCCCTTTTATTATTACATAATTTGTAACCTCAGTCAATTAATTACTAGTTATTCTGTTTAAAAGTTATTTCAAATTCATTTAAGGACAGATTCATTTCACCTTTCTGGATGATATCCTTCATAACCACTATTACACTTTAGGCATGGAAATGCACCGTACTCGGAGCATTCCTCTAAGGATTCACAGAGAATATCCTCAAGGATCTCACCATTTCTCAATGCATTCTCTTTTCTACTTATCCAATCCGGACACTCTTCTTTGTGATAAAGCAGATACCATGACTTTCTTTCTAGAAAATATGTTATATTATTTCTTTTCTCAGCTGCATGGAAAGAATGCCTGTTATAGAAACGTTTTGGTGAGCTTTGATAAGGATATCCTTGAAATAAGACAAAGATACTACATTCCCCAATCGCCCTATCCCAATTTGAGTTATCTATTAGTGGTAAATGGAACTCATATGAAATTCCAAACTCTTTCGCAATCTCGACATGATTATCAACATAATATTTCATAATATCTTCAATTGTTTCCGTTACCGTAGCCCTTTGTACTGCTAAAAATTTAGTTTCATTCCATATAAAGTAAGATGGATTTTTATCATCATAGCCCGAGAATTTAGATAGTCTTTGAAGGTCTTGATAGTGTATCCAGTAACCATCTCCATTTTGCTGATTCATAGATTCGATATAGCCATATTCCTTATCCTCTTCATCAATAAGCTCTGATAAGTTTTGTTTCCCACTTGTACCTGTCCAAACGTTCAATGTAATAACATCGGATAGTGTAAAATAGACCTCAAACAACTCATCTGAATATCTGTATGGAATTTTTTCAGTCCAAGTCCGTTTTAACATGGTCTTTCCATTAGCCATTGTTTCTTTTATACAATAATTTACGTACACTCCATCATAGTCAATGATTGTTATGATAGGGATACTTAACATAAATCGTTCTTTTTGTTCTTCATCCTCTAGAATTCCTAAAGATGCATACATGCTTTGAAAAAAAGAAGCTGTGGCAAGCTCCTTACTTAGCGCTACACAGCTCCCTCCTTTTTTTTCAAGCCTGCTTGTACCAGCATCTACAGCTTGGTTAAAATATGCATTTAACTTAGCATTTTCCACTCGTATCATTATCATCTCTTGATAGTTTATGTCCTGTATTGTTATAAATGCAATTCCTATTATGACAAATATAATAGCATAATGATATAATTTCATCCCCTTAACCTACAATCCCTTCATGAAAATATCCTCTTGAAATGTCAATATTCCTTCGATTCACGAATCCTCGCCCCGCATGTAGTAATTAACTCTTTACTCCCGTCCATAACTCTCCATAAATTCACCTTAAAATAACCTCCATAGGAAAACCAATGCCTAGCTTTCGTAGAATATAAATTATGAATAATATCTTCATTTGTTGTAACCGTCCAATATGTTTGATTCTTATTGGTAAACTCCATGGTGTTATTTTTCTTTTGATAAATCGGTTCATATACATAAGATTCACTCATCATCTCTATTTGAAGCACTGGATAGATTCTGTGTATTCGATCAAGAAAATCTTCGTATATCTCCTTAGTTAAATATCCATGAGTAGTCACGTCTTCTATAAAATTTTCTGTATATCCTGATAACTCCTCCTGACATAATAATTCAGTTCGTTTGCTAAGATAAAGCATAGGAATTAGGAAGAAAATAATGAACGCAACTAATAAATCTGTAACTTTCTCATATACATGCATACTACGGTATCATTCCCCCATATACATATTCCTGTTCTTTTATACCAGTTGGTATAAATAGTGATTCTAACTGTTCTATTACCCCATCTGCGTCATGCAAAATTCGAATTGTAATATAATCACCCCTTTCAAAAAAGAAAACGGATTCTTCCATTACCCTATTTACCATATCTGTATATAGTAGTTGCTCCCTTGTTTCCCCTTGATCATAGACAAATTCTCGATAACAAATTAGTTCAACGGTAAATCCATCCAATATTCCATGCATCCGATCCATGAAGTCTTGATATTGTAATTTTGTAATCTTCTTTTCCACTTTTCTATGTTCAACAAAGTTTATTAATTCCTGTAGGATTACTTCCTCTCTTATCTGCCTTTGTAGTGTAGCATCATATCGCAGAGGAAATAAAATTAATAATATTGCTGCCAAAAGAACCGCAGTTATCCTTCCAAGTGCTTCCATACCTTACCTCTATGGATTCTTAATTGTAGATTCTACAGGATTAGTTGACAGATTAGAACAGGCGGTGTCCTCTACTCTCTGAATGTAAAATAGAAGTGTCAACGCAATACAAAATAGCAATGCACCAAACACATGTGATAAAAATGATGTAATCTCCTCCATATTTTCCTCTTTCTTTTATGTAACCAAGTTTGTAGTTTCCATATAGTTATCTAAAAATCCAATTCACCTCTATTAAACTCATAAAGCTTTACAAGATCTTATGTCTTGTAACCTCTCTTGCACTTTAAAACATGCCTACTTAGTAAGCCGTGCAAAAGAGAATTTAAAATTTCAAGAAACAGAGATTTCTTTCACCAATCATACTGCCTAAAGCGGTACAAACAATGCATGTAACTAGTGTGATGTTTAAAATTTCTTAGGCGGCTTCTTTTGGCGCCTAGAAATTCTCTTCGCACTTCTTACTGCTGAACAAACGTCATCATTGTCACAACTCCATTTTGATCTAAAAACGTTTCACCTAGGAAGTTTCCATCCGGATTAACATAATACTCACTCTTTTTCTCTTTAATTTTTGCGATATCGTACTGGTTGGATTGGAATATAATCCCTGGGCTTGTGAGATTACGCATTCCAGTATAAACAACGATAGAAAATACTCCTCCTTTTATCTCATTCTCATATTTTTTAACTGCTTCAACGACTTCACGACCACTGACCTTTATTCCATCATACATCGTCTTATTAATATCCTGATACTCACCATTCATTTTAGTTATTTGGCTGATTCCACCGCTACTTGTATTCTTTGCTTCTCTTGAAATATAAAAACCCAATCCAACTACGATACAAGTTATTACCACGCCTGCGGCTAAAATTAGCCCTTTTAAAGAATTATCCATATCGTTCCTCCATAAATTTTATTTGGCGGCGTCTTTTGGCGCCCTTGAAATTCTCTTCACATTTTAAAACATGCCTTCAAAGGCGGCACAGACAATGCATCAACCCCCGAATGCCACCAAAGTCGGCACAAACAATGTACCAAACCCGGAACTTCACTTCTGCGTAAACTCAACTCTTATAATTACATCATTATCATCGCGAACAACCTTTCCTTGAAACATTGCAAGCGGATTAACATATCGTACACTGGTTATTTCCCTTAATTCCTTCAGCGTAGTGTTATTCTCGTATGTGTAATTTCCTGAGGAAGTAGATATCTTTACTGTAACTGGTGCTTCTTGTCCACTCTTATATTTCCTTAACTCCTTCCTAGTAAAATTTACAACATCGCTTCCAGTCACTTCTCTATCGTCAAATCGATTGATATCTTTCTCTGAAATCTCCCGCTTAAAATCTGATAAACTTTCTGCAGATGACATTGCAGTTGACTTGGCTTCTCTAGCCATATAAAATCCAATTCCAATTACAATGCACGTTAAGACAACACCTGCTGCCATCAGTAATCCCTTTATTGCACTTTCCATAGTCTCCTTCTTTCCATAATCTCTTACTTTCCATTTGCTATCGCCTCACTAATTTCCATAAGCTTCGATAAACTGACAGTAACAAAAGGTAAGATAAGATACAGCGCAATTGTTGTTACCAAAGGTAGAAACGATAAAAACCTACACAGAATTCCTTTTTGTTCTAATTGATAATTCGTTTGCTGCTGTCTTCTCTCACTATAAAATTGAATCTCTAATGCAACCTCATCCAAAGCTTTTGTTACTCCAATGTCATCACACATAATCAAGTTATCTACCAATTTATGAAATGCTACACAATATGTATTTTCTTTTAATTGGTGTAAGGCTTCCTTTTGTCCTACATCATAGTCTAATAAGCATTGACGTAACTGTTTTTTAAATATAATAGAGAAGTCCTCCATAATCTCAAGTAACTCAAAAGTTGAGATACGATCCATATACATTACCATCATGAGAATCGCTTGAAATTGAAAAACCTCATCCTCCATATAGACCTTAGCAAGTCGCACTCGGTATTTTAAAACCCAAACTGGAAGATAGAAACATAGAATGGAAGACAACAATACTAAAAAAATAATTTTGTTCTTCCATAGATGCATCAAAAAAATTGAGGTCCATAGAAAAGAAAAAGAAAATCCTAGAAAACCACAGATAATTCGCTTACATAGAAACTCAGAAATATCCATGGTCTCCCCAACTTGGATTAAAGATATTCTTAGTTTCTCAAAAGTCCTCGGAAAGAAATGTTCATAATTTCTGCAGTATCTAACAAATATATTATATTTCGATACTAGTTTAAGCCATGGATGCTGTTTACTAATCACTTTGATTGGTGTCTTAAGAAGAAAAAACAGATAATATAAGCCAACTGTTAGAATAAAAAGAAACGCATAAAATAGAATACGATATGCTCCTTCGTAATAGGAAGATAACTCTGGTAAATTACTAAGTCCCCAGGATTCAATTGCTCCTAGCGTAGTTATAGGTACAACAATAAGAAAAGTTAATCCAGAAAAATGATGTTTTAGCGTCTGATTATTTTTTAATTCGATGTGTATCTCTTCTCGCAGACGCTTTAGGTTTCTTAAATAAAGAGATTGACCTTCTACCGTTTTATCTCCAAATTCCATTACCATAAGACTTAATGTCAAAAACATCCGAAAGTAGCGATTCTGATTCATATGTTTGAATCTTTCCTTTGCTAAATTCATATCTACAGAGCATAGAGCTTCATAAATAGCATAGATTTTCTCTTTTAGCCCAGGGGTTTTACAAACTTCATAAGCCTCCTGGGCCGCTTCATCTACCATTCCATGGACATAGTATCGGTGCCTAACTTCTGAAAGCAACCAATCAAGCTCTAGCAACTGCTTTTCAAAGAGTCTATTCTCCTTCTTCCAGTAAGTCTCCATGTGAAGCACAAATAACAAAACCGCTATCACACTAAAATAATAGAGAGAAAATGGAATATTAAAAATAGTTAGAATCGTTAGTAAGAGGGTATAGAGTATAATTGCAGTTAGAATTTCCTTTTTTCCCTTATGAACAATTCTCATTACCACCCTCCCCCTTCAATTGAAATAGCTGCAAATAAGCATCTTTCTCCTCTGTTGATAGGTGAGTAAATACCTCTTCTTTCGTTGTTTCACTTACTGGCTGTACCAAGAGGTATTTACCGCTTTCACATCTTATAATATCCCTAACAGTAATCTCATCCTCATGAATATTCGGTTCAATTTCTGTGATCCGTTCAATATACCGATGCCCATTATTATCTTTTGCCACGTGAACATCAAATCGGATAGAGGCTTTTACCTGCATCTGTGCGGCATGTTCATTCTGAAAAGCCCCAGTTATCATTAGATCATTTCGTAGTGCCATAACTAGATGCTTCGTTGTCTTTGCATGATGAGTAAATATGGTATATTTACTTGCTACTTGTGAAACCATAACTAACCAGCTAGCTACTGGTGCACTTGCCACCTCTCCAATGATATTCACCGTTCCATCGGTTTTCTTTTGCAAATCTAGCCCTTCCCTACCTTGGATTTCTGCCGTTTCTCTAAAACTTACTATATTTCGTTCCGGGTATATTTCTCTAAGATGTAACTCAAAGACTAACTCTTGCACACGAAGAGTATAGGCCGGAGGTATAAATTGAATCAATGATTTTAATAATGTTGTTTTACCAGAGCCTTGCTCTCCTGTAAT
>NZ_DAMADT010000005.1:142827-185902 GCF_031997925.1 Lachnoclostridium sp.
ATCAAAAGGCGTAATAAAGTTATTACAAGAGACGCATCAACATCTGTTATTAATTCAGTTAACTTTGATACTCCCAGGTAGTCAAACTTTCGAACAAAAAATGACCAACTTTCTGCAAATGGCGGCCGAACGACAACAACACGTGAGCCATCCATCATTTCATTAACAATATACCCCCGAACCGCAGATAATTGCCCAGGCTTTCCATAACGATAGATGTTTCGACATATTTTTTGAAGCTCTCCTTCTGACGAGAAGGAGAGAAAACTTAGATGAATCATAAGCCCACGAAAGAATACCCAAATGCTATTCTTAAAATTTGTGTTTCCATCCGTAGCATCTCTCATCATCCCGTCAACCTTTTCTGATAAAGAACCCGATACCCCGCCAGAGACTCCATCAATATTCATGTCCCTTAGTTCATCCACAGGTCCATGCCCCTTATAATTCTGATATAATCTCTGAGCAATGATTTCTAACTTATCCGTAAAACTAAGACGAATACCCGCAATATCAAATATTCTATGTATCTGGTCTTGTGTGATCTCGTATGGAGTATCCTCTCTCTGTTTTGGATTCCACAAATTATAGTCCGTTAATAATTTATAAAATGCCTCTGCTCCATATTCAGTCTTATAGTAATATAATAAAATTTCAAATTTGTCTTGGCAGCTTAAAGCTATTACATCGTGAAAAGGAATTACAAAATTAATGTTCTCAGGGGCTATCTTGTTGGCACTTTGTAACCACTCTTTGATTTGCTCCTTCACAAAACGTTTTGCAACAGCAGATCCTACGTTGCATTCGTGTAACGCTTTACGAAGATATATTTTCTGATGTTTCAGTTTTTGTAATTCCTGTCTCGTTAGATGTTTAGAGGGAAACTCTTCATTGACATTATCATAAAAATACTGCTTTAATTTATCCTGAAGGTTTGACAACTGATAAGGGTTGTCCTCCACCCTCTTTTCTTCCTTACTCCTTCCATCATAACAAATGAATAGTATAAAGATGATAAGAAGTACTAGTAATACACCAAATAATAAAAGATTAAAGAACACTAGAAGCTCCTCCTAATGCAGTCCGATTATGGTATTCATCCGGTATCTTTAACTGTTTTTCTTCAGATAAGCGATATAAAAGGGAAGCAAATCCTTTCACTTGATCAATAAATTCAAAATTACTATCCTCTTTATCACAGTGGATGTTTTGATAGAAAAAATCTTTTATTTTTGCTAAAGACATCGCATCACGAAATTCAACATTATAAGGGATAACCATGGTATTTTGATAGTTTAATGATTTATAACGTTTGAAAAGATTCTTTAGATTTAGCTCTGAGCGCTTATCATAATTACCAATTAAGAATAGAGTCTTCTTTCGATCATAAGTATAGTTCTGAAAAAAGTCATTCAGTATTCTAATATTTTGACTTAAACAAACAACAACATAATCCGCCTCATCCCATAGTTTCTCCATAAATGGATTCATTCCTGTACATGCATCAATAAACACATCTTCATAACACTGTTGTGCAAGATTTAGTATCGTATGATAGGCCTCCTGTAATCCTTGTTCATATACTTCTCGATGTTTTGCATTTGTACCAGGTAGAAAATCAATACATTCTTCTGTTACGGATAAGCAGCAATCCATAAGCAACTGCCTCGTATTCATTCCAGATAATATACCTTGAATCAATTGGTCAATTCCAACTCGATAATCACAAACTAACTCACGTTTTTTTCTTTCTAACAGCCAAGCCTCAAGTTGATTTAAGTCAAAATGCGTTTGCAATAATATGCTTTTTTTCTGATAAAGTAAATCGTTCATCATCGCTACTGCTATCATATTGGCACTTGTTCCTGCCTGTCCACGCGTATTACTCCAAAATAAAACTTTCATAACTAAATCCCCTTTCCTGCCACCTCAAAGGCCTTCTTTATCTCCTTTTTTTCTAACTCCGGTACTAAAAAATAAAGAATTTCTAGTATCCCCCTCCGAAGTTTAGAAGATAATTTATTAAATCGGACCATATGATTATATTGATTTTCAATCTGATATCTCCTATCCTTCTTCCGGTATGGAACAAGGATTATCTTTGTTTGTTTTTCCTTCTTTCTTAATTGCCGAAGAACATATTTTGGCTTAATCTTACAATTTATAATATTTCGCAACAATATGATGTCAGGTTGCCTTATTTCAGAAATAATTTTTAAATACTCTACGGAGTCCTTCTGCAAATCGGATAAAAATAGCATCGATTTGCAATGAGAAACCCATGTTTCATCATATTCTCGCTCTACCCTTAGAAAAATATCATCATATTCCTCTTTTAATTTTTCAAAACAACTGCTATCAAAGGAAGAAAGCTTGTATCCAAACAAATAGTCTATTTCTCTATGTTGTTCTATACTTTTCTTAACGTCTTCATATTTATATTGATCAGTTGCATATCCATCCTCCAAAAAACACGGAATCGTTTCACGTCTCATTTCATCAAGTATTAAGACACGTCTTTTTTGTTGCTTCAGAGTTATCGCCAAATATAGCATAATATCAGATGTTTCATTTCCAACAAAAGCTATCATGGAATCTCCTCCCACCCAGTTTCCTCAGTCCCTTCATATGAATTCGCATCTACGTTTGGATTTGTATTGATATCCTCTTTTCTTTCCTCTCCTAATCCCTTTTCCATTGGCCAATCAATTTCACGTATTTCTTGGGTAATAAAATAATGAAGGCGGTTCTCTAACTCTTTCCGCAACCTTTCTTTTAAGGTTAGTTTGGCAGTTCCTATAATTTCAGGATATTGTTTGATCATATCTAGAGTTTCTAGTCTTGGAATATAAGTAACGGCTGAGGCTTCTTGCAATTGTGGTTCTAGATATTTTACAGTATAAAAGCTTGAACCGCTGTACAGATAAGCATCCACTATAGCAGCTGAAAAATTTAGAATTTCCTCTTCCTTTAACCAAAGATAACATGTTTCTTCCCCTTGCTTTTGCCTTTCAAGTGATGATAAGTTATGAACACTTTTTTTCGATAATACAACATAATCTTCCCCGTTAGGATATCGAAGTCTAATGTCTACATAATCATTTTGCATCAAATTATCACTTAAGCTTACCACCTCACAAGCAACTTCTCTAAGTTCATCCGAAAATGCTCCTTTGGAACACATCGTTCTTAATATTGGCACATCAACCTCAATTGGAATAATTGCCATAGTTCCTAATTGCCCCTCTGTTATGTAATATTCTGTCGGCATGTTGCACTCTAGGTATACCTTTTTAAGGTTATCATCACTCAAAATCTCACCGGGATTGATATTATTCTTTGCAAGGTAGACATATTTTTTACGTTCCTCTATCCTCTTATCAGAGTCTATTTTTTGCTTTTCTAAGTAAAGAAAAATACTGCCTGCACCAATTACCATCGAAACAATAGCAATGAAACAAGAAAATAAAACAAATTTCACTCTTCTCATTCTCTCAAAACGCGTAACAATTTGCTTTCGCTTCATTCCTATTACCTCCAATCGTACACATTTTTAATTGAGCACCTTGTAAAATTAGCCTCGTTGTTCTCTTAAGCTCCTTCATAAAGGTATAATTTACATGGTTCACATCGCAATCATAATTACTATAAATAAAATTAATTGCACTACCTTCCTGTATGGCAGTCTCAAATGGAACGGAATGAGGAAGAATTGCTAATTGTTCGGGTAAAATCTGATACTCGTTCATAATACGTGGAATAGAGATAGAAGATTGTTCACGATAATCACACATTAAAAAGAGCGATTTGTTTAGAATTGAAGAATAAGATTTCATGATATCTTCAATTAATAATTCATTTTGAGGTAGATTTAAAACTACAAAGTCTGCTTCATCTAAAATTATTTTAGAACTTAAGGTTTGATTTTTTGTATCGATGAAAAGAAAAGGATAAGAAGTTTCAAGAATTTTTAGCATTGGTAACATATTACAAGAAAATTCATAGTCAAACAAATCATGGCTAAATGCATTCTGAGGCATATAGTAGAGACTATCTTCAATCACTTCTACTGTCATGATTCCCTCTCGTCTTTTGTTGGTCATTGTAGCGAAATGCCTTACCAAATTATCAAGCATACCATGTTCTAAGTAATGAACACATCCTTGCTTTATGATATTGGTGCTATTTTCATAAAAATAGCATTCTGCAATTGTGCTTTCGTTCCAATGATTTTCTAATGTCAATATACGCAGTTTTTCACTAAGGACTGCTGCTATGCTTATTGCAGCCATACTACTTGTAGCGCCGCATGAGCCTTCTGTACTAAAAAAGGCAACTTTCACATAAAACTCCTCCTATTAATTATTTCACGTTCACTGTATGACCCCCCATATGTGATATTCTTATTATAATCAATATGTAATATATTGTAAATCTTTATTTCATTGTGTATTTTCACAGAGTTTTTTATCGTTTTTTGTCATTATAAACAATATCTTTGTATATTATAAAGTTTTCCTGGCTAATTACTCATTTGGGGAAGTTTCTCTTAACGTCATGAGGCACTAATTTCTTATTTTTCACTGAAGTATTTCTTATTTCTACTAGTTTGGTGGACAATATATTTGATAATATATATTTTTTTTTCAATTTCTAACATTCTTCCTTGTACTATTGGTAAATTTTGTTGAAGCAATTCATATAATGTAGTAAGAATAAGAAAGGAGCACTCATATATGTCTAGACCTTGTTGTGGTGGTAGACCTCCATTTGGTCCTTGGTTTGGCCCTGGTCCTTGGTTTGGTCCTGGTCCATGGTTTGGCCCTGGCCCTTGGAGAGGTCCTTGGCGTGGTCCTTGGCGTGGTCCTTGGCGTTAATTCGTTTTATTAAAAGCACTTAGAGATATCATGTAGCAATATTTTGTGGAGTAACCAATCATTCACTGTAAAGAGTTTCGCTTTACTGAGAAGATTTTGATTACTCCACTTTTTATGATCTAATTTATCAATCAATCTTTGTACATTCTAAATCTTTCTTACTAAAGAGGATATACGTAATCCGCGTACAGTACTTTCATAACCTCATTGCCACTACGACGCAGGCACAAAGATCCGTGTGAAAGAAAATTTATAATTTCTTTCATACTTCTTACTTGCTATATTAAAAAACCTATGATACGCTAACCACAGTTAGTGTGTTCCCGCTTCGTTAGGCACACTAAAGAAAAAAGCGTGCTGTGCTAGAATAGAGGTTAAAATGCGTTTCACAATCTATATGTTGCGGACTGTTTCCGTCCTTTCCGTTCTTTATTTTTTAATTGTATTGTTTTATTCCGGTCCGAAAACATCGTTTCTATGGTTTTGGATAGCGCTAGCCCTCAGTCTTTTTAGTGCCTCCTTTGTTCTTACTTACCTTTTGAAACATCCAAGTACCTTTAATAACTCCTTACGAATCGTTATACAATATGGTGTGTGGATTGGTCTATCGATATTTTTATTAACAGAGGGATTTTTAGTAGCAAAAAGTCTTCAAACCCCCGTTCCTAATGCGGATTACGTTATAATCTTAGGTGCTCAAGTTAGAGGTAAAACCCCTTCTCTTACATTAAATGCCCGTATTAATACTGCTGCCGACTATTTAATAAAAAATCCAAACTCAAAAGCAATTTGTTCTGGAGGACAAGGTGAGGGAGAAGATATCACGGAAGCTTATGCCATAAAGCAGGGGCTCATGGCACGAGGAGTAAAAGAAGAAAGAATACTACTGGAGGAACATTCCACCAATACCGTAGAAAATCTAACTTTTAGCCAATCATTTATTGATGATCCTAAGAGTAGTGTTGTTGTTATCACAAGCAACTTTCATATCTACCGCGCTTCACGAATTGCAATGAAACTTGGTTATAAAAATCTATCCCTTTCTTCTGCTCATGAACTTTTACTTACTACTCCCCAGTACTATGTGCGTGAATTTTTTGCATTGGTAAAGGACTGGATATGTAACAATATTTAGAGAGTTAATAACATACCTTTACACTTTTTGTAACTGAAAAGGAGCTTTTGCTAAATGGCTGACGTACAATCAGCTATCAGCAAGGGCTCCTTTTTTAATGGATCTAAGTATCTCCACCATCTTAACTTTCTTGTACTATTTCCCTTGAATTAGGTATATTTCTTTCCTCTAACATCCTAATATTTGCTGTGATTTTACCCAATATTATGCAGATTTCTATGCAAATCGCATATTTTATATCCTATTATTTACATCTCTTCAATAACTTACATTTGATTTTGTAAAAGATTTACGTTAGCCTAAAAGCAGTTTCCACGATAACTTAATTTTTAAGAAAGGAGTTTCGTTTGGAATACATTATTACATTTCTAGAAGGAATTATTACATTTTTGTCGCCTTGCCTTCTGCCTATGCTACCGCTGTATTTAACATATATCGCAGGCAGACCTTCGGAGCGAACAAAGCATGGTACATTGTATGCAGCACTTGGTTTTATATCCGGATTTTCATTAACCTTTATAAGCTTAGGTGTCTTTGCAGGAACATTAGGGCGTTTCATTATACGCTATGGACAGATCATTAATATCGTATCTGGCTCCATCATCATATTCTTTGGTCTTAGTTACCTTGGAGTATTTCGGATTAAGCTCTTTAACGGAGCTCTAAAACTAAATTCCGAGCATCAATCACATGGTTTTTTTCCTTCTGTCTTACTCGGTATTATCTTTTCTGTAGGATGGACACCATGCGTTGGTACTTTCTTAGGCTCCGCACTCGTAATGGCTGCTCAGTCGGGAAGTGCTTTAAAAGGGTTCTTTATGTTAAGCGCCTATACCTTAGGTCTGGGTATCCCCTTCCTTTTCAGTGCCCTATTGATAAATCAGTTAAAATCAACGTTTGACTTTATTAAGAGGCACTATAAGGTAATTAATATGATTGCAGGTATCCTACTAATCGTCATTGGACTTCTTATGATTACTGGAACCTATGGAAGATTACTCGCGTTACTAAGTATTCGATAGCTTTTTTTCATTGCTGGGAAAGGATAACATATGAATAAGAAAAAGACTTATATAATCGCCGGTGTATTTACCGCATTATTATTAATATCTGCATTACTTTACAAACAACTTGCCAAAGGTTATGAGAATGAAGAAGCCTTCACACCTCAGTCTGAATCAGAGCTTGCAAGTGAAGAATCGGATGTTCCATTTACTACGGGGGAGAACGAGGATTCCACAACGAAAGCAATTGACCCAACTGTTTTACCAAATAATAATTCGGTAGAAAAGGCATCCGAGGCAGTTATTGATAAATCAAACGATAAATCAAAATCGAACATTACAGAAAAATCAAATAATAATTCTACAAATATACCTGAAAAAGCAGCAACAGATAAAGTAGCTAATAATGTACCTACTAAGGCTCCAGTAAAACAAGGTAATGCAGTACAACCAACGAAAGCTCCTCAGGCAACGAATTCACCTGTACCAACGAATACTCCTGTTCCAACTAGTACTCCTATTCCAACGATACCAGTCAATAAAAACACAGCTACTAACTTTACCGTATACGATAGTAACGGAAATGCTGTATCGTTGAGTGATTACTTTGGTAAACCAATTGTTGTGAATTTCTGGGCTAGCTGGTGTGGACCATGTAAAAGTGAAATGCCAGGCTTTGATAGCATGTACCAACAATACAAAGGAAGTGTTACTTTCTTAATGGTAGACATGGTAGATGGTAATCGTGAAACAAAAGAAACTGGACAAAGCTTTATAGCAAAAAATGGATTTAGTTTTCCAGTATTTTATGATACAAAACAAAGCGCATCTTACGCTTATAGCATAACTTCCTATCCTACTACTTTATTTATAAATGCAGATGGAAGTATTGCAACGATTAAAAAAGGTGCTATGAGTGAATCTACTTTAGAAAATGAAATTAATAAAATCCTAAATTAATGGAATAATTTGTATCTGATTAAAAGTAAAAGCATAACAACCATGCTTATAATAAATAGTTTAAGTAAACTATAAAATTAGTGGTTAGAATAGGCAATTAAAGTATTAAATTTCGTACTGAACTTACCTATTCTAACCACTTTTTTGTTACCTTCATACATAATCTTACCTAAGAATGTAAATACTACCGTTATCATGAAATGATAGCAATACTTTGTAACGCAATCATGTTTTATTAGAGTTAGTATAGTGAGTTGCTTGCAATTTACTGTAAATATTGTGCGGCCCGAAGTATTCTTGCTAAGGAAAGGCGTGGTTATTCATATGAGCCAGGTAATTAATTCTACTACAATAAAAGAAATGTTTAAAAAAAGTACTGATATTTTAGTACGCCCGATTCATATAAAAAGTGATTATGATCTTACTCTTACCATATTCTGCGTTGATGGATTGACAAGTAGTCATTTAATTGACCTTACTATTCTTAAGCCTTTGGCAATAGAGGAAGGCGCAAAGCAATGCCCTACTCAAGCAGCTCTTTTCGAGTTTTTCTATAATAATGGCGGTACTTATCATGCTTTCGCCTCGGAAACCTCAGATATGGATTCACTGTTGACTTGTGTCATGAGCGGTATGGTTGGATTAATCTTTGATGATTTGCAAAAAGCTATTTTATTTGACGTTCGAGCCTTCGATAAACGTTCCATTTCCGAACCAGCGGAAGAAGGCGTTATGAAGGGAGCAAAAGATTCCTTTATCGAAGCATTACGAACTAACACAGCTTTAATACGAAGGCGTATAAGATCTCCTTATCTAGTTATCGAGCAAATGTATGTCGGAAGTCAATCAAAAACTGATGTAGCTTTAGTTTATCTTAATGATATCTGTGATTTAACTCTTGTAGATAAAATCAGGACGCAATTACAATCCATTGATATTGATAATATTGCTGCATCATCTTTTATCGAGGAATATCTAGTTCCACCGAAGCAAACCTTGATGCCACAAATTATGTATACTCAACGTCCGGATCGATGTTGTTCTAATCTCACCGATGGAAGAATTGCAATTGTGGTGGATGGTATTCCTTTTGTATATGTTTTGCCATGTCAATTTCCTATGTTATTACAATCACCAGAAGATTATTCGACAAACTTTATAGCAAGTTCTGCCTTCCGATTATTGCGGTATGTTACGGTATTAGTCTCACTACTATTGCCTGCATTTTATATTGCAATTACTACCTTTCATAATCAACTGCTACCAGTCCAGATGATACTTTCTATACAGGAGGCAAAAGCAAAAGTACCATTTTCCTCATGGATTGAAGTTTTAGGATTATTATTCTCCTTCGAGATTTTAATTGAAGCAGGTCTTCGTTTACCAAAGCCCGTTGGTCAAGCGATGTCTATTGTTGGTGGCTTAGTCGTTGGACAGGCTGCTGTTTCTGCAAATATTATATCTCCTGTAGTTGTAATCATTGTTGCACTTACTGGTATTGCAGGGTTTACGGTACCAAATCAGGACCTCGCCATAGCACTGCGTATATCCCGATTTGTTCTGGGCATCCTAGCTGCATTTGCTGGATTTTTCGGTGTAATAATTGGTATCATCTTCATCTGTCTACATTTGTGTAGCCTAGATAGTTTTGGGGTCGCATATTTAACTCCATTTGTAGATAACTATGAAAATGTACTCCAAGATACATTTCTCCGATATCCAATAAAAGACTTTAAGTTACGCCCCAATAATATTGCGAAAAAAAATCGCCGGAAACAAAAAATACAGTAAGGAGGCGCCTCCCGTAATTATGGGAACTATTGCTATATGAATAAATCAAATTACCGCACCTATCATCATCTTAAAATACTAGGTTTTTTCGCTATTCTGCTACTATTATATTTATGCTACATCAATATGAATCGCCAAGAAATTAGCAACGTGGATTTGGTTCGAATCATTGCTATTGATAAGTCTTCCACGAACTATACTGTCACTGCGATCTATAGCGATGCCGCTGGTTCTGGCGATAGCACGATATCACTCTCCGAAACCGGTAGTGGTAGCACCATCTATGCAGCTTTTGAGGACTTAAAATTAAAAAATCGAAATCCGATAACTATTGCACACACAAACTATTATTTGGTTAGTGATACTGTTTGCAAGGATGGGCTGCTTAAGGGACTTGATTATATTGTTCGAGAGCATACCACTAAGACGAATGCTTCCGTTTATCTTCTCCCCCTCCCTAATATTCATGATTATATCTTAGGAGGTTTAGAAGAGAAAAGGGACATGATATCGGAACTACAAGCTCTCGATATGA
This sequence comes from Lachnoclostridium sp., assembly GCF_031997925.1. NCBI lineage: Bacteria > Bacillati > Bacillota > Clostridia > Lachnospirales > Lachnospiraceae > Lachnoclostridium > Lachnoclostridium sp. The sequence continues at coordinate 153,130 of NZ_DAMADT010000005.1, forward strand.
AGCAAAAGCAGTTACTAAAAAAGACAGACAACACATTGCTTGATGTTTTAAATGCTCTATCCGATAATAAAAGAAATCTACTATTACCTTATCTAACAGAAGATACCCAATCTCTTTATATTACAGGCTATGCAGTTTTTAAAGGGGATTCCCTATATCAATACTTAAGTACCTCCATGTCCTCTTTACTAGATTTAGCTAGAAATCGAGTTCGTTCCTATCCAATCTACCTTTCTTATCATCAAGCGGATCAGATGAAGGGTTTAGAAGAAAACGATAGTCTACAAGCATTCACAAACCAAGTGAATTCTACGATTGCATTAGAAATTACCAACTACAAATGTAATATTGATGTCACGAATCAAGGAAATGAAATTATTACTGACATAAAGCTTGAATTTGATACCGATATAAAAGAGGCTACCAACCAACCTTCCCTTTACGAGACGGAGGAAATAAGAGAATTAACTGCTAGACAAAATCAATATATGCAAAGTCAATTTGCTGCCCTGACAGGCTATATGAAGACTCATAATGTAGACCTGTTCGAAATACAGAATCGTATCAACCAAAGGTACAAAGAGCAAGGAATAACGGAAGAAGATATCCCAGATTTTCAAATCGAGACGGTGAGATTTCGATATACCGCAGATTCACAATTAGGTAAAAATTATATGATAGAAACAGGTGCATCTTATGGAAAATAAAGTAACTCTCAGGCAAATCACATACACTTTTCTTTTGTTATCTATTACTCCGATTTTTTCTAGATTGCCGAGCTTACTAGCTCCATCTGGGGATTCTACCGGGTATGTTGCGGTATTGTATTATGGCGTAATTGGTTGTGTCTTTGCTTGGCTTATGTATCAAGTGTTATATGTTTATCGAGGATACTCATTTTTAGAGGTTCTAAGCGATTTAGTTGGAGTAGTAATTGCTAAGTTTATTCTTCTTGTCTATGCAGTTTGGAGTCTCTTAGTAATCTTATTTAAGATTGGTTCCTATTCCACTCTATTACAAACCACACTACTTCCGACCATATCCGCAGATATTTTACTTGGGTTTTTATTTTTACTTTGTGTATACGCTTTCTCAAAAGGAAGTAAAACAATACTACGTTTTTCTGAATTTTTATTCCTACCAGCAGTGATTTTCCTAGGAATCTTATTTCTATTTGCGGTACCTAGTTTTCATACAGAATATCTAAAAACGATTAGCATTAGCTCCTTAACCGATAATCTGAGAAGAATTCCTAGCATCGCATCAATTGGTGGAAATTTAATGTTATTACTTTTCTTTCTAGGTAATATTGAACGAGGACCAGAGTTACCACATAATATTAAAGCCAATAATGCCCATGATACTAGGTACAAACAAAAAAGACATAAAACCTTTCAATCAAGATTATACCGATGCATCTTACTTTTTACTTTACTATGCTTTGCCTCCATTCTATTATCACTTTGTATCAACGGGCCAAAACTAACAGAAAACTTCACCTATCCTATTTATCAATCGGTCAAGGGAGTCTCCATCCTAAGTACGTTTGAAAGATTTGACGCTTTTATAACTTTAATCTGCATTGTATCTGACTTCACAGCAGTTTGTGTCTTTGCACTTATTAGTGTTACTTGCTTTAGCTTTGTGTTTGAGAAAAAGGAGCAAGAACAACCAAATGAAGATTCTAATGCACCACTTGATATTGTTTCTCCATCAAGAAAAACTACACTTTTATTAGGCCTTGGTGCCCCATTGGTACTAGTTTGCTGTTGTTATATTTATTTACGAAAGATCACCCAATACGAACTCGATGAATTTTTTTTATCCTATATGATGCCTATTAATTTGATTTTTCAATATGTTTTACCTACCTTACTGGGAATTGTTTGTTTTATCAAGCGTATTACCAGAAGTAAGAAAAGTGAAGAGAATTTCAAGTGAAGATGAGGGATAAAAAACATGGAGTAGAAAAGGGTTTATGCTTAGAAAGTTAAAGGATTAATTAGATAAAAAAGTTATATGATTAATAGAAAAGTTATATTGTCAATAGAATAAGATATAGGGATAATAGAATAAGATATAGGGATAATAGAAATAAATTTACTTTTAGATAGAAAGTAAATTATGAATGATTATAAAAAATAGAAAAAGAGGCTGTTCAACTTGGTAACCAGGTGGACAGCCTCTCTATTTTAAACGTTTGTATAAGTTATATCTTTATATAGAATTATTTCCCTATACTCAACTACTTAACAAACTCCATGCGCAATCATCGCAGTTGCGACCTTCTCAAAGCCAGCGATGTTGGCTCCAACAACATAGTTTCCTCCGAAGCCATAACGTTTCGATGCATCATCCATGTTATGGAAAATATTTATCATAATACTCTTTAATTTAGCATCTACTTCTTCAAAGCTCCAGCTAAGTCTTTCAGAATTCTGGCTCATCTCGAGTGCTGAGGTAGCAACACCACCTGCATTTGCTGCTTTACCTGGAGCAAATAATACGCCATTTTCCTGCAAATACTCGGTAGCCTCTAATGTAGTAGGCATATTAGCTCCTTCTGCAACTGCTTTGCATCCATTTGCAACAAGTGCTTTTGCATCCTCTAACAATAATTCATTTTGTGTTGCGCAAGGAAGTGCAATATCACATTTTACAGTCCATACTCCTCTACCTTCATGGTATTCGCTGTTTGGTCTGTAGTTCTTGTACTCAGTTAAACGAGCACGCTTCACTTCTTTGATTTCTTTAATTGCTTCTAAGTCAATTCCGTCCGGATCATAAACCCAACCTGTAGAATCACTTAATGTAACTACCTTAGCACCTAGCTGCTGCGCTTTTTGTGTAGCATAAATTGCAACATTACCAGAACCAGAAATGCAAATAGTTTTTTCAGCAATATCGATACCATTACACTTAAGCATCTCATCTGTTAAATATAATAAACCATATCCTGTCGCTTCTGTACGAACTAAGGAACCACCATAAGCTAGACCTTTTCCTGTTAATACACCTTCATACATACCACGAATTCTCTTATATTGACCGTACATATAACCGATTTCCCTTGCTCCTGTACCGATATCACCAGCTGGAACGTCAACGTCTGCCCCGATATATTTACAAAGCTCAGTCATAAAACTTTGGCAAAATGCCATTACTTCACGGTCCGATTTGCCCTTAGGATCAAAATCAGATCCTCCCTTACCACCACCGATAGGTAAGCTAGTTAAGGAGTTTTTAAAGATTTGCTCAAACCCTAAGAATTTAATAATACCAATGTTTACAGATGGGTGTAAACGTAAGCCACCTTTGTAAGGTCCTATAGAATTGTTAAACTGAACACGATATCCGACATTAACCTGTACCTGACCTTTGTCATCAACCCAAGGTACTCTAAACTTAAATTGTCTATCAGGCTCAATTAAACGTTCTAAAAGTGCCTCTTTTCTAAACAAATCCTCATTCGCATCCACTACTGGTCTTAAGGAGTTAAGAACCTCCTTTACTGCTTGAATAAACTCTGGTTCTCCAGGGTTTTTGGCAATCGCTCTTTCGATTACTTCATCAACATATCTCATGTCTGTTCTCTCCTTTTCATTCTAATCTATAACAGCCCTCTAACATATTGTATCCAAACAACACGTTTTCTGTTATGTAATAATATAAAAGGGCAAAATAAAAATGGGTATAGTTATGAAACACAACTACCCCATTGTTTTTGCTTAGGATTTATTATATGACAAGGAATTGAGAATTGTCAATAGTTTTCTTTATTAAAGTGATAAAACTTTTAAGTAGCACTTCATTAAAGTACTAAATTTTCCCTTTTTATAACCTTTAATCATTTTACTTCTTTATTCCTCTATATCCAAATGAAGTTCTTCAAAACTTGATACTGATACTAAGTAAGAATTGCGATATCGTTTATCATTCGATACGTCTTTTCCAAACCAATCTGGTTTTATAAAATCTATTGCATCTTTTTCACTTGAGAATTCAACTTCAACAAACATAAGCCCACTTAATTTTCCATGGAACACATCAAATTCGGCGATATGCTCTTGTGAGAGCGGAATCAGATATCTCGTTTTTTCAATAACACTATAGTCTACCTTTGAAAGTAAATGCTCAAATGCCTCTTTCGTTAAAGGTAACTCGACTTCTTCGTTTATCACAGCATGTTCTTGATTATAGTTTAATTTATTTTTATACGTTAGAATGTAGTTCTCATTACTTTTACGAATCCTTACTACTGGCTGTGTGCATAGGTAACCCTGTTTGATTTCCCTTTTCTCATATTGTTCTAAGTTATCAGGAAGTTTGCTGATTTTAAATTTACGCTCAATTTCCACTTAATTTCTCCTTTTAATTTATTTGTTCAAATGAATCAAATACGTGAATACGCAATGAATTCTTCTAATTTTTATAATAAGAATACACCTTCAGGATAGTACTGAAAACTTTGGAATGTCGAAGCAAAAGTGCATACCTTCCTTAGGTTTTACAGATACTATAGAATACGTAATCCATTTTTGTAATTATTATTTCTATTATTACCCCATTATTTCTTCTATGAAATAAAATTTTAAAACATTTTTCTTTTACTATTTATATTGCCTATGAGTTGATATTAGCATCAGAGGAACAAGCAGAAAGGAGGCAAATACTTATGAAAAAGAATTTTTTTACCGACTTTATCTTATGTGGCCTTAGTGGTTGGTGTATGGAATGCTTTTGGACAGGTCTAAGCTCAATTGAACGAAAAGACAAAACCTTATCCTGCCATACTTCCATTTGGATGTTTCCAATCTATGGACTTGCTGCCTTAATTTCTCCTGTAAGCAAAGTAATTAAAAAGCGTTGTGCATTTTGTCGTGGCTCCATCTATGCGTTAGGTATTATATCAATGGAATATCTTACTGGCACCCTATTAAAGAAATTAAAAGCTTGTCCATGGGACTACAGCAAGGCCAAACTTAATTTTAAAGGAGTTATTCGTTTTGACTATCTTCCTGCTTGGTTCCTAGCTGGATTGTATTTTGAAAAACTACTAAGCCACAATTCAAAGTAATTTAAAAATTCATTCCATTCCATCCCCAATGTTGCACTTCCTGATAGGTAACATAAACCTTATCAGAAGGAATCTGTAAAACATCATGATAAATTTCGCAGATAGCAGCAGTTAAGTTATCGTATGCTGCTCTATCTGCCTTACCAAATATTTTAATCTCAACAAATGCAGTTTTTTCAAACGCCTGCCCTTTAAAATAGAGAGAGTATTCATCCTCAAACCCTACCATCAACCACGCTTCACTTTTCCCTGGAATAAGCTCAATCGCCTTACCAAGCTTTTGCTTTATTGATTCCTCTTGTTCTTTTGTTAATTTCACGCTCACTTTAGAATTAATAAATGGCATATTTATAGCTCCTTTCCTTATTCATTTATACTCTGAATTTTCTTTCTATTATATCAAATCGCTCCCTAATTATCTATAGTTTTTCTACCCACATAGTCATTCTACCCACATAGTCATTCTACCCACATAGTCTTTCTACTACATAGTCCTACTACATAGTCCTACTACATAGTCTTTCCACCATATAATCTTTCTACAACATAGTTTTTCTACAACATAGTTTTTCTACTAAATAGTCTCTCTACTCCTTATCCTATCTAAACAATATGATTCCCAATAACTTGCAAAGAACCAAGAAAAATGGTAAGCTATGTATAATTTAAAAAGATTGGAGTTATCTCAATGTTAAAAGCGATATTGTTTGACATGGATGGAGTTATTATAGATAGTGAACCTTTACATTGTAAAGCGTTCCAGAAGGCTATGAAGCAGTTTGGTCTGGATTTATCTAAAGAATATTGTTACCAATTTATAGGAAATACAGATCGCTATATGGTAGATGTACTGGTTAAAGATTTTAACCTACCTAATACTTCAGAAGAAGTAATTCGAACAAAACAAGAAGTTTTAAACCAGCTTGAGTTAGAAGAACGTTATCCTGCAGTTCCTTATGTAGTTGATTTAATTAAAAATCTTTCAAAGCATCCAATTAAATTAGCTATAGCAAGTTCCTCACCAATGGAACAGATTGAACGAACTGCAAAAGATTTAAGCCTTACTTCCTATTTTCATGAATATGTTTCCGGAATGGACTTAAAACATTCGAAACCAGCTCCGGATATCTTTTTAAAAGCTGCAAGTTTACTTGGTGTCTCACCGGATGAATGTTTGGTAATAGAGGATTCGTTTAATGGTGTTACTGCAGCCAAAGCAGCAGGAATGACTTGTGTAGGTTATTATAATGAGAATTCTGGTAATCAAGATTTAAGTGGTGCAGATATAATTATAGAGGGTTTTGATGAGATTACATTTTCATTTTTAAAAAATGTATATCTTCGATCTCATGGAGAACCTGTTACGATTGCAACAACAGCGCGTCTTATCATTCGTGAAATGAGTGTCGAGGATATCGTCTCTATGTATCATATCTATCAGCAACCAGAAGTTCGTGAATTTGTTGATGATATCGATGATTATCTCCAAGAGGAAATTGAAAAGCATAAAGCATACATCAAAAATGTTTACAATTTTTATGGATATGGATTCTGGGGTATCTTCAGTAGAGAAACAGGTGAATTAATTGGTCGCTGTGGAATTCAGAATTCTGAAATTAATGGCCGCTTTGAAATTGAACTTGGATATTTACTTAACATAGACCATTGGGGTTACGGATATGCTTTGGAATGTACAAAAAGTGTCTTAGAATATGCTTTCTATGAACTTCAAATTCCTCGCATTGTTGCTGTCATAGACAAGAAAAATTCTCGTTCTGCAAAGGTTGCAATGCATGTTGGTATGAAATTCGATGCTGAAATTTATCATAAAGGTAGAAATTGTGATTTATATGTCATAGAGAATCCAAATATAGAATAAAAAATAAAAAGTCTGTTTTAGTTTTCTAAAACAGACTTTTTATATAAATTAATGCATTTATGGTGTTTTCGTTGGTTGTGTTGTTGGTACAGTTGTTGGCATAGTTGTTGGCATAGTTGTTGGTACAGTTGTTGGTACAGTTGTAGGGGCTGTTGTAGGTGCTGTAGTTGTAGGAACTAGTGTTGTACCAGTTGTAGGCGCTGGTGTAACTGTAGTCTTATTACCAGTACCACTAGTGTTTGAACAAGCTGTCATCGCGAACATACTTAACATAGCAACGGCCATTAAGATATACAATTTCTTTTTCATGAGTCTCCTCCTATCAAGTAATATTTCTTTACTTGCTTAGTATTCCACTCTATGAAAGGTTTATACATGATAAGAACGAACAATGGCTTTCTTTTCAGCCGTTATCTTCCTTGAATCACATATTTTTGAAATTGTTTTCTGTAAAATAAATAGATTTCTATTATTTTGCTTTGTTTCTAATTGTGATTTTAAACTATTTAAGAACTGTAGCACTCGATTTGAATCTATTTGAAACATTACAGTATAAGCCCAACAAATTGCCATGTTAACATAATATTCATCACTGTTAATTGATTGTAAGATTTCATCTACAATACTTACATATTCTTCATTTATGTAGTAATTTAGGCACATAACAATAAAAAATCTTATCTCATAGCAATCATTAGAATAAGCATATGGCAAAATAAAATCAAACATCTCTTTAGGATACTTTTTTGCAATTTTTAAAGACGCGCAAAAAGAATCACATGTTGACCAATTATCTAATTTTGGCACATGATAGCGGATAAATTCTTGTATTACCTCTATAGAAATATTCTTTAATTTTCCAATCACAAATCCATGTATCATAACTTCTTCAAAGTACTGAGTTTTTCCATGAGATAAAAAACCCTCAAAATCACCTTTGGCTACTTGTTTTGCAATTTCCTGTAAGATAGGAAGACGAATCCCAATCATATTATTTACTTGAGGAATTAATTTATTCACGAAATCCTTATACTTTTGCTCTTTTAAACTACATAAATAATCTAAAAAAGATTGATATGCGTTCTTTTCAAATATAACATTAGACCAATCTTCATCTAATTCTTCTTTTTTTAATCTATTCTTATCATTAACATAAGAATAGGATTGGATTTCTCTATTCATACTTTATCTTCCTTATTCATACTTTAAAAACTCGTTTGCTTATTAGGCTGGATATTTGTTCCAGGGATGACGCAGCACAATTAATGCATGAAACTAGTGTGAAGTTTTAGAATTTCTTAGGCGGCGTCTTTTAACACCTTAGTAATTCTCTTTTACACTTCTTCCTGATTTCTTCCTAATTTTCCCCTTAAGGCATCACTTTTATGTTCCGAATCATCCATGAATTCTGTCATATACTTACGATAATGCATCGCAACATGGTTTCTTTGACATGTTTTATTTTCACGCTCTTTAATTGCAATACTCTCAAAAAAAGTTTTCCAAAGCCTTTCATACCTTTCTTTTTTTTCTGTAACAGAAAGTAACGTGGCTAATTCTTCCTCTGAAATAGTAGTTAAAATCCATGCAGAGTTACTTTTATGAACGGTTGCAATTTTGCGTTTTACATCCAATATCATAAAATTTTCCTGAGAGAGCCGATCTGCAAAGTGAGGCGTAATTATTTCAAGAACATTATTTTTTGGTTCTATCTTAGCAAATAGTATTCCATTATCAAGCTCGGTAAATCGAACAAATCCAGTATATAAGTGAGCATCATTTCCTACATATCGATTTAATTCAAAAATAATTTGAACATATGGATCCGATAGATGATCTTCTACTTTTGAACCAAATGCAAAACCACGTACTAAGAAATGATAAATTGCATTTGCTTTTCTCTTATCATTACTTAATACTGCTCTCACAACCATTTGATAAGCATGATGAGATATCTTTTTTTTGATTGAATTCGCTACTTTAGAAGCATTCTCTGGATTATTTTCGACTATGATATATTCTGAAAACAGCTTTAAATTATACTCTTCTTCCATACCTAATACTTCAAGTTCTATATTATCATGTCCGTATCTTGATGCCCATGCTATATAGACAGCGGAAAAGATTCCTTCTAAACTATCTTCACATTGATAAATACGTTTTTCCTTCATAATAACCTCTATTCCGATGCACTAATTCTTTCTAATAAAGTACGAGGCTGACCTCCAGCGCATAATCAGATTATAAACTTTTCTTTCACTAGTCTTTGTTATTCTAACCATTACTAAGCATCTGAGGATCGTCAAACAACGACAATTGCTGATAAGTAATTCCGCCATTCGTGATATGACTTGGTAACTTTTCGTCTAGTTGAAGCATCTGATTGGTGATATAATTCTCTTCTATCTTAGTTGGATACATCATCTTCCCACTGCAGGTAATAAAATAAAGTGCTCGTTTTAATACTACACCAATCTTTTTTAAATCTTCAAATCTAAGCTTTGACATCTGTCTTGCCTTTACGATACGCCCTGCTGACTTTGGACCAATACCAGGAACTCTAAGTAAAGTGTAGTAATCTGCGGAATTGACTTCAACTGGGAACTGCTCTAAATTCCCAATCGCCCAGTTGCACTTAGGGTCAAAGAATACATTAAAATTAGGTCTCTCTTTCGTTAAAAGCTCTGTCGCTTCAAACCCATAAAACCTTAATAACCAATCAGCTTGATATAAGCGGTGTTCTCTTAATAATGGAGGTCCCCCTGGCAATACTGGTAATGCATTATCCTCATTCACCCGTATAAACGCAGAGAAGAAAACTCTCTTTAAGTCAAACTTCTGATATAAGGCCTCTGTTACATTAACAATCTCATAGTCAGTCTCTCCGGTTGCACCAACAATCATCTGCGTACTCTGGCCTGCCGGTACAAATCCACGATTTCCTCCGAATTGGTTCCACATAGTTAGTCCTTGAGGTTTTGAAATAACGGAAGGTGATTCTATAGTACTCGTTATTTCTTGGTTGCTATGATAAATTCGATGATTCGGAGTTAGTATCTTAGAGTCCTTCTCCTCTTCCCATCCGGTAAGAATACGATTAGAAAAACCAACTCCTTTATCTGATTTACTCTCTATAACTCGCCGTATCTGATCTTTATGTCCAATATGAAGTAAGGCATCCTCTTCTCTTTTCTGAGCAATTGATTTCTGATCAACCTTTCTTCTCGTATGCCAATAAGCACCCTTATTACCGCCCATCATACCAAAATTTTCTCTACTTTCTTCAATACCAGCCTGTATCTGGCGGATTGGATTTAGTATATTCTTTCGGTTTTTATGAGGTGCTAATAATTTTAATCCATCTGCGGTAGGTAGTTCAAGGTTTACACTCATACGGTCAGCAAACCAACCTATTGTTTCAATTAACTCTGCATCAGCACCGGGAACTGCTTTACAATGAATGTAACCATTAAAATGATATTCTGTACGTAGCATCTTAAGAGTTCTGCCTATGAGTTCCATCGTATAATTTGGGGTTTTTATGATACCAGAACTTAAAAATAATCCTTCTATATAATTTCTTCGATAAAATTCCATCGTAAGGCTGCACACCTCTTCGGGTGTAAATGTTGTTCTAGGAACATCATTCGACACACGATTAATACAATACTTACAATCGTAAATACATTCGTTTGTAAATAAAATTTTTAATAAACTTATACATCTTCCATCCGCTGAGAAAGCATGACAAATTCCACATGCCGCTGTATTTCCAATGCTACCATCTTTTCCATCCCGAGCAACACCGCTAGAAGTACATGCAACATCATACTTAGCAGCGTCAGAAAGTATAGATAGCTTCTGTTCCATTGTCATCGATTCCTGTATAATCATAAAAACCTCTCAAGGAAATTTTAATATTCGAACTTATGTTCGATATTTATTATATCATTATCTCCAAAAGATTGCAACCTATTCTCAGCCAGTATTTTCATGTATTCAAAGCATTTCCTCCACTTCGTTTCACCATATCAATTAAAGGAGATGTAGAAATGACTTATCGAATTGAAAAAAAGGATATATGCAGATGCTCCTGACATTGAAGTCTACATAGACCCTAATCCGTTAAATACCAGATATGAAGTTTGGATTCCGGTAAAAAAAGCGGCAGATCTATAACCAATATAATTTAAAAAGCTCTCTTTAAGATAAACAGCTAACTATTTATCTTAAAGAGAGCTTTTCTTGTTCATAGTAAGGAAAAGAACCCTACTTAAACCAAACATTAATACAAAATAATAAAAATAATGCGAAAGCACCGATAAAAGCACCAGCGACAAGCAATGCTGCTAGCAAGGAACTATATATAAGTTTGCGTGTCTCTCGTCCATTTAACTCAGGTAAATTTTGACGTCTTTTTAGCTCCACTTCTTCTAACTCTTTTTGATACCATGGCAGTCCTTCAATGTTCATGTCAGCTACTTTCCTGCCATCATCAACAAATTCACCTCGCGTAAAAGAAACTTCTTCTTTAGAAGCCGTGAACTCATCATAAGCTCTTCTGTCTTCGACTTCTTTCTGGATATCCTTATCTAAGATATCAGGAGATACGCCAGTTGTGGCTCCTACATTTGAAGTTCCATCCATATAGTAAGGTTTATCTGCAATATTTGATTCGTCCATAATATCAAAGTTCTGAGAGAAAAAAACTTCGTTTGTATTTAAATGATCTAAGCCTACATTTTCTGGCATTCCGATTGAGAACTCATTTCCTTTAATACCAATTCCCATCTCTTCTTTCTTACCCATAGTTATCTCCATTCAAAAGCCTGCGACTTCATTGCGCAGGTACAATATCTACTTATTGATTATACATGAAAATAAGAGTTATTTCACTAACTTTAGTATTCTCTCTTATTTACTAAAACATGTAAGAAAAGTCATACAATAATTAGTATGCTTTGCAACCTTTACTTGTCATGAACTAGAAGAATCAGCCTCGCAAACCATCCTAGTCATAAAAATTAATATGAAACAAAAAACCAGTACAAATAAGTTCTTGTTTCCTCTTACTTGTACTGGGTCTTTCATAATATAAAGAATTAATTTATTCCTTCTTGCTTTGAATTATATAGATGGCAACGAACGATATGGCCATCTCCAACCTCATTTGGCTGTGGTACTTCCGTCTTACAAATTTCCATACACTCACTACAACGAGTATGGAACTTACATCCTGATGGAGGATTTGCAGGAGAAGGTATATTTCCCTGAAGGATAATACGATTCATCTTAGCATGAGGATCTGGCATAGGAATCGCGCTAAATAACGCCTTTGTATACGGATGCAATGGTTCCTTAAAGATATCAACCTTATCACCGTACTCAACCATGGTACCAAGATACATAACACCGATTGTATCGGAAATATGCTCAACAACGGATAAGTCATGGCTAATAAAAAGATAAGTTAAATTATATTCCTTCTGAAGATCCTTTAGAAGATTAATAATCTGCGCCTGAATGGAAACGTCAAGAGCAGATACCGGCTCATCACAGATAACAAAATCAGGATTTAGGGCAAGTGTTCTTGCAATACAAATTCTCTGTCTTTGTCCACCGGAAAACTCATGTGGATAACGGTCTGCATGGAAACTTTGTAAACCACAAGATGCCATAATTTTATCAACGTAAGAGTTTAACTCTTCCTTTGGTACAATTTTATGCTGTCTTACCGCCTCACCGATGATTTCACCAACTGGTAATCTCGGAGAGAGAGAAGAATAAGGATCTTGGAAGATAATTTGCATCTTTGGACGAAGTGCACGTAAATCTTTCTTAGAAAGCTTGTGTATATCTTGTCCATTAAAGATAACCTCTCCACCAGATTTATCTTGAAGTTTTAAGATGGTACGTCCAATTGTTGTCTTACCACAACCAGACTCACCAACAAGTCCCATCGTAGTACCACGCTTAATGTTAAAGCTTACACCATCAACAGCTTTTACATAATTTTTAGCTCCGCCTAATACACCAGACTTAATTGGATAATATTTTTTTAAATCACGTACTTCAAGGATATAATCTTCGTTACCTTTTCCTTGATTTACTGTATTTTTATTAGATTGTTTGTCCATATTATGCCTCCCCTCCTTCATTTTCGGAATAGCGATAACAGGATACAACATGAGTATCTGATAATTTTACTTCCCCTGGATATACACCTTCACATGCTGCAACACAACGATCACAACGATCTTTAAAATAGCAATAATTTGGCATATTAACTGGATTAGGTACTTTACCAGGTATACTGTATAAACGATCTACTATCTTATTTACTACTGGTTTCGAATTCATTAAACCAATGGTATAAGGATGGCTAGGATTATCGAAAATTTCAGCAACCGTACCTTTTTCAATTACTCTACCGGCGTACATAACAACAACATAGTCTGCCATCTCAGCAATTACTCCTAAATCATGAGTAATAAGCATAATAGAGCTATTAATTTTATTCTTAAGGTTACGTAAGATATCAAGAATCTGTGCTTGTATTGTTACGTCTAAGGCTGTTGTTGGTTCATCCGCAATAATTAATCTAGGATTACATGCTAGTGCCATTGCTATCATAACTCTCTGTCTCATACCACCAGATAGTTCATGAGGATACATCTTATATACACCCTCAGCATTTGCAATACCAACAAGCTTTAACATATCTACGGAACGAGTTTTTACTTCATTTTTGCTCATACTCTTATTGTGAAGCTCTATTACTTCATCAATTTGAGGTCCGATACGAAATACAGGGTTTAAGCTAGTCATTGGCTCCTGGAAAATCATTGAAATCTGATTTCCTCTTAATTTACGCATCTCTGCAGTAGGAGTTTTTGCAACATCATATACATCTTTTCCTGTATTAAAACGAATTGCACCGTCAACTATCTGTCCCTGTGGTCGTTGTACTAATTGCATTAGAGAAAGACTTGTTACACTTTTTCCACAACCAGATTCTCCAACGACACCTACGGTCTTACCAATTGGAATATCAAAAGATACACCATTTACTGATTTTACCGTTCCAATATCTGTAAAGAAATAAGTATGAAGATTATCAAATTCGACAACATTATTGTTGTCCTTCATCTGAGTCATATACTCTTCCTTTGGTATATTTCTACGATTACGTTTCTTTTCAAATTGATTCGTAATCTTTCTATTCTCACGTGAGATTTTTCTAGATTCTTTTCCAGAAATATAATTCGCTTTTTTTGCACTATTCTTCTCTTTTGACATTTGCTTCACCTACCTTTTCATCTTAGGGTCAAACGCATCACGTAAACCATCACCAATAAAGTTAAATGCTAATACGGTTAAGAGAATACAGATACCAGCTGGAATCCAAACAAACCAATAATTAGTCATAACATGAACATTGGATACTGATGTAATAATATTACCCCAAGAAGCAAATGGGAACCTAACACCAATACCTAAGAAACTTAATGTAGATTCTGTTAAGATAATGCTACCAAGACCCATAGTTGCCATAACGATTAACTGTGGAATTACATTAGGTATTAAGTGACGGAAAATTCTTCTTGGAATTGATATACCCATCGCTTCGGTAGCCGTCATAAATTCTTGTTCACGAAGAGAAAGAATCTGACCACGTACCATACGTGCTATACCAGGCCATCCAAGTAATCCCATAATAGCCATTAAGGAATAAATTCGAACCTGTGGACTTGCTTTTAAGGAATCCATTACAGAACCTAAAATTATGATCAGTGGCATGGATGGAATACAATAAAAGATATCTACAATTCGCATGATAAGATTATCCACCCACTTACCAAAGTAACCTGCAATACCACCTAAGACAACTCCAAGGAATGTCTGTATTGATACTACAATAAATCCTATCATTAAGGAAATACGACCACCATACATCAAACGTGTCATAATATCCATACCATTTCCATCAGTTCCAAGCCAGTGTTCCTTACTTGGTTTTTCATAAATACGAATTAACTGAGTTGCAGAGTCTGCTTTCACTGTATACTGCTCGTTTTTACGCTCGATTTTATATACTATTTCATTTCCTTCAGCATCTGTCTGAGTAACGGATGTTTCACCATCGTTGATTGCTTGTTGAATTAATGACTTAAATTCAACGTCAAGGAAAACGTCATTTCCTATAGGTGCTACAACAAAATCAGAAAGCTGAGCATAGTTTACTTGATTACCATTTTCATTATAATAAATTGTTCCAGAGCTTCCTTCTGGCTCAATATAATAAGTGACACCTTCCACTTCAAAGCTAGTTTTTCCTTCATTAAAAGCTTTTTCCGCTTGGATTTTAAATTCTATGCTAAGTTTTGTAGCTGCGTCATAAGCATCAAAAATCTTATGAGACGCTAATGCAACATCATCAAGTACGCCTAAAGAGTACTCTTTTCCTTGATTGGAAACTTGATAGGTAACCCCATCCACAGTAAAGCTAGTTTCTTTCGCATCAATTGCTGCTAAAAAACCGTTCTTAACTTCTTCTGATAATTTTTTTCCATCTACAGCCTTAACATCTGCAATACCACGAATCATTGTAGCAGTTGCATACTTATCCATAAGGGAAATTCGGTAAAGATTCTCCCCTTCTTTTGTTAATGCATATACTTTTCCCATAGAAGTAAATTCACTTTTACCTGAACTCACTGCAAGGATTACTTCTGCCTTCACAGCGGATGGAAAGTTTTTTCCGTCTGCTGTTGTATAACGAAATTCTTTATTCTTAGTAACGCTAGCGTATTCTTTTGACATAGTTTCGTATCCCATAAATACCTGACTTTCGCCATATGGGCTTACAACCCCGCCTACGAATGCAAATAGAAACATACCAACAATGATAAATGAACCAATAATTGCAAGTTTATTACGAATAAATCTTTTAAATACTAACATGGAAGGAGACAGAACTTTTACTCTTTGATCTTCATCAAGTACTGTCTTTTTCTCTGCTGATTGATTCATAGTTTTCTCATTTTTGGCAGGTTGATTATTCTGAACAAGAGAAGCATTGCTTTGATTCTGCTTGTTATTTTCATTTTTATTCTCCATAAGTGCTCCCTCTGCCTTTAATTGATGACAAGTAAGAAATAATCTGACTCATCTTTATTCTTATTTTATAACTATTTTAATTATCATCCAACACGTACACGAGGATCTACCACTGCGTACAAAATATCAGATATTAAGTTACCCATCAATGTTAAAGCTGCCATAAATGTCATGTAAAACATGAAAAATGGAATATCACCATTTGTCATGGCTAAATAAGAGGTATAACCGATACCTGGAATCTGGAACAAAGTTTCAGTAATCATAGCACCCGCAAATAATCCAGGGAGTGTTCCACCAATGATTGTTACAATTGGTATCAGAGTATTTCTAAAAGCATGCTTGTTGATTACTGTACTTTCAGAGAGCCCCTTAGCTCTTGCTGTTCGGATAAAATCCGAATTTAATACTTCTAACATATTGGTTCTTGTATAACGCATCAAACTACCAACACTAATAATTACTAATGTAGCAATCGGCAATACAAAATGAGCCGCGACATCGAGGAATTTCCCCCATGTATCTAACTGGTCGTATAAACGTCCAACTTTTCCATATAAATCAAACCAACCAAGGTGAATAGAAAAGATTAATTTAAGAATTGTTGCAAAGAAAAATCCTGGTAAGGAGATACCAATTAATGCAAATACTGTAACTGCATAATCTGTTTTACTGTATTGTTTTCTTGCAGAAAGAATACCAAGCGGTATTGCTATAACAATCTCTAAAATAAAAGATACTACTCCTAGATAAAAGGAGTCCCAAATAACACTGGAAAACTTCGCAGTAACTGGTATATTAAAATACCAAGAATCACCGAATTCACCACGAACCGCGGATGCTAACCAACGGAAAAAACCTTCTATAATTCCACAATCCATACCATACATAGTTCTTAATTGATCTAACCATTCAGTATAGCTTTTGGCTCCTGGAAGAGAGGCTCTTTCTCTCGCTAGTTTTTCGATGTAGGAAGTTGGAATACAGCGGATGATTGTATAAATGATCAATGATACAAAGAACAAGATCACTATACTAGTTAAAACTCTTTTTACAATATATTTCCACATAATAAACCTCTCACTATCTACTTTTATGTTTTGCTCACCTGTAACCTAACCATAACTAAGATTTGTACTATTTTGGTTACCCTTACTTCCTCTGACTTAACGAAAATGAAGTGGATAGCTTATTTTAGACAAAGGCCAAAACTGCACAACTCATCAAACGTCTAGGACGTTTTGCGTCCGTAAACGTATGTGTACAAATTTGACCTTTGTCCGAATACAAAACAAGTTGAATTAGTAAGCTCTTCACCTTACGTGAAGAAAAGAGCCTTATTTCATTTCAATCTTTTCAATATCGTTAGTCCATTTCCAGAAGGTTGTTATATCAGGAGTAACTGTATCTGTGTTTACACGGTCGTTAGCAAATATAATACAGTTCTGTCTCTGGTATACAGGAATTTCAACACCCCAATCAAGGATAATGTCAAGACAAGTCTTATATGTCGCTTTTCTGTAAGCTTGATCAGCACTTTTTCTAGCATCCATAATTAACTGGTCTAACTGATCATCTGCAATATGACAGTGATTGGAATCAGAACCACCTTTACCAAGAATGTTTGTACTGTAATATACCTGGTACATATCTGGATCAATAGTTGCACTCCAAGCGGCAACAAACATTTCCTGTGTTCCTGCTTCTATTTTATCCCACATTACATTAGAATCAGATGGATCATTAATTGTTATTGTAATACCGATCTTAGCAAGATCTTCCTTTGCCTTTGCAAGAATTGCGAAGGATGGGTGATCTCCTTTTCCATCTGCGCCAATTAAAATCTCATAATCTAATTTAGCACCTTCTGGAGCTTTTGTGAATTTTCCTGTTGCTTCATCAAAAGTATATCCTGCTGCTTTGAAATATTCTATGGAAGCATTTAAAGCTGCTTCATATTTCTGGTCAGCTGTCATATCTGCTGTATAGATATCGTTACCATCTACTGTCTGAGCGTAAGCAACTTTGTAATCTTCATCAGATTTCTGTGGTGCTGCCCAAGAAGTATTAGAGATAGGGTAGTTAATAACACTTGCTACTTCACCATAGTAGCTATCAATAGCTACATCACGATATACTGTAAATATAGTAGCAATTCCTTTTCTTAAATTCTTAGATTGTTCAGAAGCTGGATCACTACCAACTTTAACAGTATCCGCATTAATACCAATGTATCCATAACCAAGATTATCTACTGTATTTGTAATAATCTTATCACCGGATAATTCTTTATTTGAATTGTAGTTTGCAATTTCATCAAAAGCTGCAACACTACCGGATGGATCTGCAATATCGATTGTACCTGTACCAACACCAGAGATCTTATCAGCTTCTGCTGTTTCTTTATACTGAATATACTTTGTCTTAGGCTGTCCCTTGTAGTAATTTTCATTTGCTTCAAGGTAAACAACTTTGTTATCATATTTTACGAATTTATAAGGACCTGCGCCCATAGGCTTTGTAGTCTTTTCTTTTACAATAGATAAATCACCTCTAGTAAAACCAAAGCTATTATTATCATAGTCATATTTAGACTCATCTCCATAGTAGTGCATTGGAGAAATAGAAATACCACAAATATTGTAGATAGCAGATGCATCAAAACCCTTTGTTGTTACTTCAACTTCAGTCTGGCTGATTTTCTTAATACCAGCAATATTAGCAACCTCATCTCCGCCTTTTGAAAGTTTCTCTTCTAATAATACATTAGAAACTACTTCTTTAACCTGGTCAGCAAAGTAAGTTTCATCTCCTGCATACGCTTCACCAAGAGCTTGGTAATTAGCACCATAAGCTTCAATAATATCTGCTAAAACTTTAGCTTCATCTTCTACCTTAGAAGAATCATAACTTTCATCTACGCTATAGAAGTGAGCAAATAAATCTTTTGTTACAGGATATTTTTCTGTGTACTCTTTATAAGAATCTTTACCATAGAGACCTTTTGCCCAGTCAAGCTCTGAAGTTAATGTTGGAGCAATTATTTCTTTATTGATTGCTTCTTTGGATGCATCACTTAAAGAAGCAAGTTCTTTAGCAATTTCATCCTCAGTTACTACAGTGTTCTCTGCATTAGAATTGTTCTTACGATAATTTAACATACCAACGATTGGTGTTGAGTATAATGTAGAACTTCCATCATAAGTTGTATCAGATAATACGTAATAAGAGAAGATAATATCGTCAGCGTCCATTACATGGCCATCACTAAACTTAATGTCATCACGAATCTTAATATTATAAGTGGTGGTATCAGCAGCTTCATCACGGTTTACTGTAATATCACTTACACCTTTATAAAGGTAATCCGTACCATTGTAAGGAACAGTTTCACCTTCAATTGAATTTAAAATTAGACCACCAGTTCTATCTGTAGTTAACATCTGAACTTGTGTTAAGTCAGCGAGATCTTTATCGTAACCAGTAGTAGCAAAAAATGGACTAAATTTTTCGCTAAACTGTAAGGTACCAACTACTAAAGGTTTATCACTAGAATTACCAGTAGTGTCTCCTCCGTTCGGGTTTTCCCCTGACTGATTGCCACTATTTTTCTTTCCACAAGCTGCTAATGCAACGCACATGGATAAAACAAGAAAAACAGACAATGCTTTTTTAAACTTGTTTTTTCTCATAGTCTCTCTCTCCTTTTTTCGGGTCATAAAATTATGTCCTAGAATATTGAGAATATTAACATGATTAACTACTTTTGTCAATGCGATAAAAACCCATAAAAATCTCTTATTATGGAATTTTTTACAATATCCGTGTGCTTTACCACGTTAAATCACTATTAAATAACATTTTTATCCTTTTTTTATATCTATTTTTCACAACATTTTATTCTATTTCAATAATATTTTTGTTAATCGTTTTTTGATGTTGCATGAATAATATTGATAAGACTGTAATTACCAAAATACCGCTTAAGAAAACATAGTCCTTAGAAGTAAAATCTGTGATTTTATTCCGTACCAAATATAGAATCTCACCTATCGTACAGGCAATGGCGAGAATCAACATGGATAATGTAGTTTTTCTCATTCTTTGAATCGTTAACTCATATTCTTTAACTGTCATATCACCTGTAATATTTAGTAATTTTATTGTCCCCATATTTGTATAGAATATAGGAAGAAACAAAAATACATAAGGTAACACAACATAGAGCATTCTAGAACTTTCATTATTTAAAAAACCTAGAAAGGTAAACAGTATAAAAAAAACTAAGCCATAGATGACATTGATCCATTTCGCTTTTTTTATTTTTTTATTATCCATTTGGATACGATAATATTTACCATGGTAGGTTATATTCTTCTTTTCTTTATACTTATTTCCTTCTTTCGTAACTTCTGTGTTAATATCGTAATCATTTACATAAGCTCTTTTTCTTTTCATCAAACTTCATCCTTTATATAAAATTTGTTGTTTAAACATCTTAAATAATCACTAACAGGCATACATGTTATAATCTACTCTATATTATAAGTAAATAACATAGGAGATTTATGGTAATGTTTAATACGTTTTGTTTATGCTGTACCCGTGTGTGTGTTATAGACTCTCACCTATATAGGTATGCCATGTGTAACAAAATAATAAAAAAAGTGCATCATCTTGGAAGCACTTTAATCGTCTGTATTTCATTTACTAAAATACTATGTATCAATTAAACTAAATTTAACTTAACCAAAGTGCTATAAGTAAGAAGACGCCAAATAATAATATAAACATTGTGATAGCAACTGGTAAAATCGCTTGTAATGCTCCAAATATCATTGCAACTCTTTCTTTTGTCGTCAATTTTAAATCAGATAATTTTTGTCGTTCAGTGGAATATTTTTTAGGCATATACCATGAAAATCCCTCTATATTCATATCGGTTATCGACCTACCATCATCCACAAAGGTCGGTTTCTTTTTCGTAGCGTCTTTGCTATCTTTCTCATTCTCCACTTTGTTGCGTTCGATGATTTGTCCAACCTTCTTAAAATCGCTCATTAAGAACATCCTTTCTTCTATATATAATATATATCTGTTCTCTATATTACTTTATATTTCGCCATATGTCTACTAAATAGCCTTTTTAGTTGCTTTATACGATTATGCTTATCAAGTCTCAATCTTTGTGGCGAAGTCACTGTGTCTAGGCGAAGATACTTCGCCAGCTGAAACCCGTAGGGTGGGTGCGCATCCCTCGGAGAGTTTTTGATTTATAGAATTGAGATACAATTTCCTATAAATCAAAAAATAAGTACTGTTCAGCAATTGCTTTGCAGTACTTATTTTTAATTCTAACTCTTACAAGGAAAAACACGCTTTTCGAACTTTTCCTTGCCATGAATAATAATGTTCTTTCATTATTTATATAAATGACAAGCAACTTTATGCCCTTCCGTTATTTCCTTAAACTCTGGAGCTTGTGTCTTACAAATTTCCATACATTCTGGACAACGAGTACAGAACTTACATCCTTTTGGAGGATTTGCTGGAGATGGTAAATCTCCTTGTAATATAACACGTTTCATTTTAACAGTTGGGTCAGGCATAGGCACCGCACTAAAGAGTGCTTTCGTATATGGGTGAAGTGGGTTATTAAAAATATCCTCATTTGCACCATACTCTACCATATTACCAAGATACATAACACCAACAGTATTCGAAATATGTTCAACTACAGATAAGTCATGTGAAATAAACAAATAAGTATAATCATATTTATCTTGAAGGTCTTTTAATAAGTTTATAATCTGTGCTTGAATGGAAACATCAAGTGCAGATACCGGCTCGTCACAAACAATAAATCTAGGACGAAGTGCAATTGCTCGTGCGATACAAATTCTTTGTCTTTGCCCACCTGAGAATTCGTGTGGGTAGCGTTCATAGTAATGAGGCTGTAATCCACAATCTTTCATTACTCGTAATACATATTCTTTTAAAGCACTCCTTGGAACAATGTTATGTGCGCTGACTGCTTCTCCAATAATGGATCCTACGGTAAGTCTTGGGCTTAAGGAAGAGTAAGGATCTTGAAATATTATTTGAATTTGCGGTCTTAAATTTCTAAGTTGTCTTTGGGATAACTTCGCTAAATCTTGACCATTAAATATAACTTTTCCATCTGTTAATTCATGAAGGCGTAAAATAGCTCTTCCGATGGTTGTTTTACCGCAGCCAGATTCGCCAACCAATCCCATTGTAGTTCCTTGAGGAATATCAAAAGATACGTCATCCACTGCTTTTAAATATTGTGTAGGACGACCCAATAAATCTGTTCCGATGGTAAAATATTTTTTAAGATGTTGAACTGATAAGCATATCTCACTCATCCTTTACCACCTCCGTACTTTCATTCTCTTCATGCTTTGTATCATTATATAAATAACATGATACAAGATGCGTATTACTAAATTTTCTTACGCTTGGATATGGGCCTTCACAAGCAGCATGACAACGGTCGCAACGATCCTTAAAATAACATGTTTGAGGCATATTAATTGGATTTGGAACCTGACCAGGAATACTGTATAAGCGATCCACCTTTTTATTTACTACTGGTTTACTCTTCATTAAACCAACCGTATATGGATGCTTTGGTGATAAGAATATCTCTTTTGCAGTTCCCATCTCAATAATTCTACCTGCATACATTACAACAACAAAATCTGCCATCTCTGCTACTACACCAAGATCATGTGTAATTAACATAATACTACCATTTATTTTTTCACGCACGGAACGAAGTAAGTCTAGTATCTGTGCTTGAATCGTAACATCTAGTGCTGTTGTTGGCTCATCTGCAATAATTAATTTAGGATTACAAACAAGTGCCATCGCTATCATTACACGTTGTCGCATACCACCTGACAATTCATGTGGAAAATTATCATAAACACCTTCTGGGCGAGCAATTCCAACCTGCTTTAGCATTTCAATTGATTTCTTCTTTGCAGCTTCTTTGCTTGCACCCGGGTTATGAAGTAATGTAACCTCATCTAGTTGGTAACCAATTGTAAACACTGGATTTAAGCTTGTCATTGGTTCCTGAAATATCATTGCAATATCTTTACCACGTATTTTTCTCATCGCTTCAATCGGCATCTTTGCTATATCATAGCACTTTTCACCATCATTATAACGAATGGAACCACTGACAATCTGACCCTGAGGAGATTGTACTAACTGCATCAAAGATAAACTTGTTACACTCTTCCCACATCCAGACTCTCCAACTACACCAACAGTACTATTAGCAGGAATACTAAATGTTACACCATCTACTGCTTTCACAGTACCTGCATCCGTAAAGAAATAGGTATGTAAGTCTTCAAACTCAACAATGTTTTTAGAATCCTTCATTGTTGTTATATACGTATCTTCACTTATATTTTTTTTGTGTTTCTTAGCTTCTAATTCCCTTGTTGTTTTCCGATTATATTTTGTTATAGCTCTTTCTTCTTGACGGGTAATATAATGCCCGTTATCTTTCTTTGCTTTCGCCATAGCATTATCCCCCTATCTCTTCATCTTAGGATCAATTGCATCTCGCAATCCATCACCAACAAAGTTAAATCCCAAAACTGCAAGTACAATTAATATTCCAGGTGGAATCCAAAGATTTGGATAATACTGTAAGATACTTTGTCCCTTCGATGGATCCGCAAGGGAAATCATCGTTCCCCATGCTGCTTTTGGTATTTGTACTCCAAGGCCTAAGAAGGATAACGTTGATTCAAATAAGATAATAGAACCAAGTCCTAATGTCATCTGTACAATTAATTGTGGCATAACATTTGGAACTAAGTGCCTAAAAATTTTAGCTTTGGCAGAGATACCAGTTGCTTCAGCAGCAACCATATACTCTTGTTCACGTAACGATAAAATCTGTCCTCTTACCATACGAGCTGTACCAGCCCATCCAATAATAGTAAGAAAGGCCATTAAATAATAAATACGACTACCTACCGGGATAATTGATACTGGTGTCGCTTGTAATACTGACGATAATACGATCAATACCGGTAATGTCGGGATACTGTTTAAGATATCTACCAAACGCATGATTAGCATATCAATCTTTCCACCAAAGTATCCAGAAATTCCGCCAAACACTATTCCTATCATTGATTCTAAGAATATAACTAAGAAGCTGATCGTTAACGAAATCCTTCCGCCATACATTAAACGGACTAATACATCCATTCCATTCGTATCTGTTCCTAGCCAATGCTCCTTAGATGGTGCTGCTCTGTAATTATCATAACCTGTTGATACATCAAAAAACGTATATTTCTGACCATCTGCTCCCGTAAATGATTCAGAAGAAGTAACTTTTACCTCAGTAGGAATCGGAAACACTTGTGTTTCTCCATATGGAATAAACAACGGTCCCAAATAACTAAACAAAAATAAAAACACAATAATAACTAAGCCTACCACAGATAAACGGCTTCTGAAAAAACGTTTCATAACTAAACGTGTTGGAGACAGCGCACGTACGCTATCGCTCAAGCTCTCATGCTCTAACTCTATAGCCTGAACATTTGTATTATTTTCTTCACTCATCTTCAGACCTCCTTATTGCAGTTTCACACGAGGATCCACAATTGCATACGATATATCTGCAAGTATGGTACCTAATACGGTTAATATAGCTATAAACATCATATATCCCATAACAAATGGAATATCCCCCTGCAATATTGCTTTATAAGAAGTCGACCCAATACCAGGAATTGCAAATACCGTTTCTGTTATCAATGCACCGCCAAATAAACCTGGAATACTTCCACCTAGCATAGTTACAATAGGTATTAGAGTGTTGCGGAATGCATGTTTATAAATAACCGCCTTCTCGGACAACCCTTTTGCCCTTGCAGTACGGATATAATCAGAATTCAATACTTCTAACATGTTGGTTCTTGTATAACGCATCAAACCACCAATGTTTAAAATAACAAGAGTTGTCATTGGAAGTACTAAATGATGAATTTTATCAAGAACTTGTTTAAAACCTTTTATTATTTGTGTCGCATCAGACAGTCCCTGTAATGGAAACCATCCAAGCCCTATAGAGAATATACGTAACAATAATGCACCTAAGAAAAATGAAGGTAGCGAGATACCTATCATAGCTAGTATTGTAACTATATAGTCAGCTGCACCATATTGCTTCGTTGCCGCTACGATACCAAGTGGTATCGAAATTAATATATTTAATATCAATGCCACTAGCGATATACCAAATGAAATCCACATATATTTTCCAATTACTTCATGAACAGGACGTCCATATACAAATGACACACCAAAATCAGCACGAGCAGCCTTGGATAACCACTGTCCGTAACTTTTTAAAATACCACCTATGGAATTGTCTCCTATACCATACAACTCTTTCATTCTTTGAACATCTTCTTTTGTTAACTGACCTTGAGCAACCTGCGCTGCGGTATGCTGGTCAATATAATCAGCTGGCATCATTCGAACGATAAAATAAATTATAATAGATACCCCAAATAAAATGATTATAGAAACTGCAAGTCTTTTTATTAAATATTTGAACATGTTTTTACCCCACATTGTAGAAAGGGGGCGAAAGCCAACGCCCCCTTTCATAATTTCAAAAGAATTGTTTTATTGTAGAGTTTCTCTACTTGTAGACTTTTAAATTTTAAAACTATTTGTCAAGTAAGCTAATATCCCAGAGTGCGTAAATTGGTGATCTGTAAGGTGTAGTCTTATCTGCTGGAGTTAAGCTAGTAGGATCAATGATACTCTTGTTATAAACAAACATGTTCTTTCTCTGATAGGTTGGTAGTTCAACTGCTATTTCCATAGCCTTATCAAGTGCTTCTGAATAAATTGGTTTTCTTTCATCTACATTAAGAGTAGAACGTCCCTGTTCAATCAATTCATTTAAACGTACAAGGATCTCTTTCTCTTCTGCGGTACCATTTTCAAATAAATAATAAAGTCCTGAAGCCTTTGGAGAAGTAGCTTGATTCTTAGAAGGATCGGAATAATATACCTGGAACATATCAGGATCTATCGTTGCCACCCAAGCTGCTGCCCAGACAGAAATAACACCCTCATTTATTTTACTTAAAAGGTTTTGATCAACATCAATAATTACTTCAACACCGAGCTTTTCAAGTACTTCTTGAGTCTTTAAGAACACCTGACCAGCTGGGTGATCATCTGCACTCGATGGAATTGTAAATTTAAAGGATGGCTTGCTTCCGTCTGGTGCTAATAATTTACCATCCGCTGTCTCTTTATAACCTGCTTTTAAGAAGTACTCTTTAGAAGCTGCACCTGTTTCATCGAATGGGTACATTGCTGTACATCCTTCAGGATATGCCCATGATACCTGGCTAACTGGTCTATGAATAACTTGTGCTAAACCTCCTGGATAAGCGCCTAATGTTAGAGCGGTATCCATAGCAGACATAAGTGCGCGTCTTACATTAAGATCAGGTATAAGCTCTGCATTAATACCGATATAACCATAACCTAAATTGTCAACTAATACATAGTTTAAATGAGAATAAGCAGAATCTGAAGTGATCTTATTGATCGTTGTTGCACTAGCCTTAGGATCAGAATAGTGAACATCGCCAGTTAATACAGAGTCTAATTCAGAACCAGCATTAATTGTTTTGTATCTTAAATATTTAACCTTTGGAGCACCAAGCAAAAAGTAATCATTTGCTACAAAATAACAAATACCATTATCATAAAACTGATCTGAAGTTGGATTCTCTGAGTTTTTAGCATCTGTCATCTTATAAGGACCTGCACCCATTGGTAAACCGTTAAATTCTTTTAAACCAAACATAAATTCTGCGCTAGAAAAATCAACACCGAAATTATCAACGCCATTTGCAGCATCATGTCTTGCCTGACCTGCATAGTAATGCATAGGTGCTACTTCAAACGTAAAGTTCCAGATTGCCTTAGGGTCAACACCATTTAATACTACCGTAACTGTCTCACGTTCTACACCATCAGAGCAAACTTCCTTCCCCTTTGAGATACCGCTAATACTCTTGACAGTACCTTTGTTTGCTTCAAGATATACAGATTTTTCTTCTCCTGCGAAGAATGCCTTAGCATCATCAACTGTAGTATAGCCAAATGCTTCATCAAATTCTGCAGCATTAATTGTTTCTTTAATGCACTTCACTGAAGCATTAATATAATCTTCCTCTGTGTAAGTACTCATTTTATCTACTGTTAAACCTGTAGCTTCATCAATAACGTAAGCACCATTTTTGTATGTAATTAAATCTCTACCAATACAGCTTGATGTGTAATAAAGAATAATGGATTGAGGTGCAGATGTTAAGAAATCTTCTGGTCCAACTAATCCAAGCTTTTCTGGAGTATATTGACCTTTCACTAAGTCATTATTATCAGCTGTAACACTCTCTTTCACAAGTTCCCATAATTTATCAGTAACTACTGCCTCACCATTACCAGCAAGTGCGGCATCAACTTTCTTATTAGCTGCCTCAGTGAACTCTGCAAGTTTTGCTTCTGCTGAGCTCTCATCTAAAATCTGAGCTTGATAAGCTTTTAATCCCTCAATGTTCATTGAATATAAAGTAGAGGAACCATCATATTTAGGATCTAAGAATACATACAAGTTAAATAATACGTCATCTGCATTTAATACATGGCCATCACTAAATTGAATACCATTCTTAATCCAGAATTTGTAGGTAGACTTTGATTGATCCTCGTTTGTTGTCATCTTAAAATCCCATGCAGCAGTTGGTTCATTAACACCTGCTACTGGCTCAGCTGACTCATTGTTGTAAATTAAAGTGATTTGAGTACTATCGTAGATTTTACGATCAGGTTCACTCGTACCGAAGAATGGTGTAAACTTTCCATCCAGTGTTAAAGTACTAATAACCAACGGATTGTTCGCGTTTGCAGCAGAACGAGGTGTGGATGCATCTCTTCTACCTGCTGGAACATCTGGTTCTACAGTTTTTTCTTGCCCTTTGTCATCGCCTGCAGCTTCAGTTGGAGCTACAGTTGGCGTAATATCCTTATTTACATCTTTTTCTCCCTTACCACAAGCTGCTAAAGAAAGAATCATAGTCATGCAAAGAAGTAACGCTACCAATTTCTTTGTTTTCTTCATAATTTTCCTCCGTTTTCTTTATTATAATTATAGTCTTAGGACTTAATTACCAATGAATATATTGGCCTTATCTATATTTGTTGCGATGTTAACCTTAGATTAGAAATAGTTTCATCATTCCTTATTTTTGCTCTATTATTTCTAAATTCCCAGAGGTTGTTAATTTGTTTGTATTGATATTATTAAATACACTATTGTTTATCTTAGTTGAATAATCACCAGCAACATAACTGGATGCGACAATATCAATGCTACACATACCATCTGATGCTATCGTTATACCATCAAAGGTACAATTTTCTATCGTTGTTTTCTTGGTACGTCCTGCTAATGCGCCAACACAAAGTTTTACATTGGAAGATTTATTAATTACAATATTCGCATCCTTTATTGTTAGATTTCTTATCTTAGCACCTTCTAACTTCGAAAATAATCCATAAGATACTTCACCCGCTGTTTTAGCAGCAATTCCAGAAACACGATTTTTAACATTTAAGTTAAGATCTTTGATGGAATATCCATTACCGTCCAATACACCACTAAAAGTTTCAATTGGTGTCCATTCTTCAGTTGATAAATCAATATCATTCGCTAATATATAATGTCCATCTGGCTTTTCAGCAATTGCCTTTAGTTGATTTGCTGTTTTAACTCGAATCATATCACCTTCAATAAACTTACAATAAATATTTATTTGAGCTTTACCGCCGTTCGAGTAATCAATATCATCCTCTTCAATCACTTTATCAAATACAAATTTTTCAGTACACTCCGGATCCTTATAGTAGTCAATTAAGGTAAATCCGTTTTTCTTTGGTTCTGTTGAAGTAGGGCGTTTTAATTCGCTGCCAACATTAATCGTCCATTTTAACAAGATGTCTTCCTTAGGATTTGCTGCATCCAAAAAGTTAATGGATGGATTCTCAGCCCATCTAGCATATAAAATCAACTTTTTATCGCTGGTATTTTCATCAGAAACTCGGTCCGCCGAGAAATCCCATAAATCTTCTTCGTTAAAATGATAGTTAGTTCCATTCGTACTTTCTTCTGTTGTATACTTTGTGTACCATCCAACTAATGACTTATCACCAAATTTAGGTTGCACAAGCATGCCGGCAGTTCCACTAGGCTCAAATAATAAAGAATTCCCTGCATAATATACAACACGTTTATCTACTTGATTAATGTTCCCGCCCAATGTATCGTATGTAACTTCGTACTCATACCCCTGTTCTGCCGGATGTATAAACAGAGAACTAGTTCCTACACTACAGCCACCAAGTAACATTGTTGATGTAGCTAATACCAATATCATAAATCCCTTTTTCAATTTGTACATAGTTTCCTCCCAAGATTAACCAAAACCTCCGAATAAAAAAATAGAAACCAACCCATACCAAATATAGGAATGCTTCTTCGCAGATTTATTATGTAAATTTTGTTAAAGCATACCAAATTATAGCAGTACTGGATATTAAAGTCAATAATTTGTTTGCTGATGAATTTGATTTCTTTTGTTGTCCCGACCATTGTTTTATGTTCAAAATATTAATGTTTTAGTATTCAAATAAACATTTATTTTAAAATTATTTTAAACATTTAAATATTTATTTTACGCTTTTCTTAGTAAATTTGATCGGAATCCTCCTTTCCATTTATTATTTAAACTTACAAAGCATTAAATGTTTCAAATTTGATTATTGCTTTGATTTTGATTCTCTTTTGATTTAGTTATAACTCATTTTGATCTTTTGATCTTTTAGTTTTATTTAAATATTGGAATTACTTTGATCTTTTAGCTTTATTTATATATTGGAATTGGAAATACTTTAATCTTTTAGCTTTATTTAAATATTGGAATTGGAATTACTTTAATCTTTTAGCTTTATTTATATTGGAATTGGAATTACTTTTGATTGAATATTGGATTATGTATTTTACTACTAGAATAGATTAAAAATTAAATATGCAAACATTTATATCTTTTTATAAAAATATTGCAACTATATTTTACTTTATGAACAAGCTTATTAATTCTTTTTATTTTTAATGACAGAATCTTATCTACAAAAAATTACATCATTTTATACTATTCAATTATTAATAAGAATCTTCGTTTTTATATTATCGAATTCTAAAAATTCTGTGATTATCTAAATATATTATTTAATCTCAATTTTCTTTGTATTAGATATGCGTATATAGACTTCATAGTTTTGACTTGAAAAGGTATATTACCCTCTTTTGATTTAGTAAATTTAGTTCATTTTTTCTTATGATGATGCAATGTTGTTTTGCATTGTTGCTTTATTATTGTATTACCGTACTAAAGTATTGTCAAGCCCATTTTAAGCAATTCTCTTATGATATTTATTTAACATTTTAATTTGTAAATATCATACCATCCATTCTATTAGTTTCTTACTTTTATAAATTTATTAACTCAAATTTCCTCTAAAGAATCGAGATTAATATAAGAATCCTCCCTCACTCTCCTTATCTTAACACTGCCATTTCATTTTCGACATGATTGTAATGTAGGTGATTTACATAATGTGACAGAATGCGACAATTTGTATGATGAATTATCTTATATTTAGGAAGAATAATAGGTCAAAATTTATCGCCGACCAAGTACTTCCCACATATAATACATTATAGCATTATTATGGAGGCCAATCATGGATTCAAATACTACTACAAATGAATTTCTCCATGTAGATCATTTAAGCTACTCGTATCACACCTTAGCTGGAGAGACTACTGCATTGAAGGATGTCAGCTTCCATGTATCAGAGGGTCAATTTCTTGCAATAGTAGGGCCCAGCGGATGTGGTAAATCAACTTTACTATCTCTAATTGCAGGATTAATAAAACCTGATACTGGAAGTATTTATATTAAAGGGAAGGATACCAAAAATTCAGGCTTAAATATTGGTTATATGTTGCAAAAAGACCATCTTCTGGATTGGAGAAGCACATTGCGAAATGTCGCACTTGGTCTGGAGATTCAACATAAATACTCAGACCAAAGCATGGTAATAATTAATCATCTGCTAGAGACTTATGGGCTAATCTCATTTATTGATTCAAAGCCAACAGAATTATCTGGAGGAATGAGACAGCGTGCTGCGTTAATACGTACACTGCTTTTACAACCAGATATCCTGCTATTAGATGAACCATTTTCAGCGCTAGACTATCAAACACGTCTTGAAGTTTCGGATGACATCTGTAAAATTATCCGCAAGGAAAATAAGACTGCCGTACTAATCACTCACGATATAGCGGAAGCAATCAGTACAGCGGATAAGGTGATTGTGCTTTCGAATCGACCAGCTTCCATAAAAAAGGAATTTGAGATTAGCTTAACCTCGAAGGATGAGTCTCCATTGCAAAAGCGTTTAGCTCCTGAATTCAGTACCTATTTTAATTTAATCTGGAAGGAGTTGACGTCCCTATGATGCATCGTATTAAAAAAGAGGATTTCTTATCTGCCTCTGCAATCCACCAAGCGTATCTGAAACGATATCAAAAAAGAGTAACGAAAATTCGTATCTCGCAATGGATCATATTTTTATCCTTTTTAATTTTATGGGAGTTATCGACAAGGTTGGGATGGCTAAATTCATTTATATTCAGTAGCCCTTCCAGAGTTGTGAAGTGTTTTGCTACAATGGCACAAGACGGAACAGTATTTTACCATATCGGTATTACACTTTTTGAAACCTTCATAAGTTTTGGTTTAGTTATAGGAATCGGGCTCCTCGTCGCAGTCTTATTATGGTGGAATGAAAGTGTTGCTAAGGTGCTAGAACCTTATCTTGTGGTTCTTAATAGCCTTCCAAAGTCGGCTCTTGCACCAGTTTTTATTGTTTGGCTCGGGAATAATATGAAGACAATTATTGTAGCAGCGGTAACGGTCGCAGTCTTTGGTACAATTATAACGTTATATACCAACTTCAACTCTACAGAGCAAGATAAATACAAACTCATTTATACCTTGGGGGGTACCAAAAAAGATGTCCTATTTAAAGTAGTTCTTCCAGGTAACCTTCCTTCAATTATTAGCTGTATGAAAGTCAATATTGGCCTGTCTCTCGTTGGTGTTATCATAGGAGAATTCCTTGCAGCGAAGGCTGGTTTAGGATATCTCATTGTCTACGGTTCACAAGTCTTTAAACTAGATTGGGTTATTATGAGTATTGTTATACTATGCATCGTTGCAACAGCATTATATGGAATCCTTTCGTATGTTGAAAGAAAAGTAAGAAGAATCTAACTCTATTTGGCTAATAAAAATTATCTAAATTAGTATAAATTGAAATATAAAGTTATAATATTAAGTTTAAATATAAAGTTAATATATCACAAAGCATAAAAGCCAGCGTTAGAAACGCTGGCTTTTATGCTTTGTTTGATCCGCTCCTATGGAATCGAATGAATCAAACCTCCTACCTGATATAACCTTAATTTAAAA
>NZ_DAMADT010000005.1:185912-193475 GCF_031997925.1 Lachnoclostridium sp.
AAAAGTGTATAAATGACTAAAAAAAGAACAGAAATTAATACAAGGATACCACCAACATAAAATAAATGTTTATAACTGCGTTGCTTTTTTGACATTCTGAGTTTGTATTCATAGTAATCTTCTTTTTCAGTCGGGTTTTTCGAAAAATTTCTTTTCAATGATTGATAGGAATATCCGAATCCATCGAAAAAGCCTTCCCCAGTAGCATATACAAGAATAGCATATCCTAGGATAATCATTCCAGGAATGAGAAAAACATCGCTTAAAATTGAAAACAAATCTCGAATAGAATCATATCCCCAGATTGTCTTCTTAATACCTACAAATATCGCAATTAAGACCGCAACAATTGAAACCTTTGCATACTTTTTACCGTTTTCCAATCTTTCGTCTCCTATTTATTGCATTATAGTTTTCTCTGTAATTTCTTTTTGATATTTTTCCATTTCTGCTGTATTACAATAAACAAAGTGACCAGGTATTATCTCTCTTAGAGATGGGGATTCCACAGAATAATCATGATCTAATACTGGAGTATAAATAATTCTCTTCCTTTGCTTCTCATAATGCGGATCCGGTAATGGAATTGCAGACAATAAGGATCTTGTATAAGGATGGCATGGATTTTTAAACAATTCATCAGAATCAGCTAGTTCTACAATCTTTCCATAATACATAACAGCAATTCGATCTGAAAAGTATTTAACAACCGATAGATCATGGGCAACAAACATAATCGTTAATCCCATCTTTTTACGCAGACCATTTAGTAAGTTAATTACTTGAGCCTGAATTGAGACATCAAGGGCGCTAATTGGTTCGTCTGCAATAATTAATTCCGGTAAGAGCACGATTGCTCTTGCAATACCGATTCTCTGACGCTGCCCACCTGAAAACTCATGAGGATATCGATCTGCATGTTCTGGAACTAGACCTACCAAATCGAGAACTTCATACACCCGCTTATTAATAAAGTCTTTATCTTTTATTTTGCGTATAATAAGACCTTCTGCAATTATTTCTCTAACTGTCATACGAGGGTTTAAGGAAGCAACCGGATCTTGAAATATCATTTGAATCTTATTTATGTTCCTTGAAGTATACTTTTTGTTTATCCTTTTTCCTTCTGATATTTCTGACTTTAAACGTGAAATAGCTTCTTTATTCCCATCTTTACGTGCTTTTTTAAGTTGATTGATCAAATCCTGTATTCCAACACTGATACATTGACCATCATAGGATACTTTACCGCCAGTAATATCATAAAGTTTTATGATAGAACGTCCCGTTGTTGTCTTACCACATCCGGATTCTCCAACTATACCCAGTACTTCACCTTTATGAATCTGAAAGCTGACGTCATCCACTGCTTTCACATCTGCTCTTCCACCACGGAAGTATTGTTTTAAGTGAGAAACTTCTAATAAAACCTCGGAGTCTTTGTAATTATTACTCATCGTCTTTCGCCTCCAAGTTCTTCATTCTAGCAATACGTTCTGTTACTATTTTCGGAGGTTCCACCTTAGGAGCATCGGGGTGTAACAGCCATGTTGCTGCATAATGGGTATCCGTTATCTGAAACATAGGCGGGTGTTGTTCAAAATCAATCTTTAAAGCGAACTTATTTCTTGCTGCAAAAGCATCTCCTACTGGAGGAATTATCATGTTTGGAGGAGTGCCGGGAATCGCCTCAAGTTTTTCCTCAGTATAGATATCCGGCATAGAAGACAGTAATGCCCAGGTATATGGATGTCTAGGATCGTAAAAAATTTCTTCAACATCACCATACTCCACTATTTTTCCTGCATACATAACTGCTATCTTATCTGCCATATTCGCAACTACACCAAGATCATGAGTAATAAAAATTACGGATAGTTTTCTTTTTTCCTTTAAACCATTGATAAGTTCTAATATCTGGGACTGTATAGTAACATCAAGGGCGGTGGTCGGCTCATCACAGATTAAAATATCTGGATTTGCAGAAAGCGCAATAGCAATTACAATTCGTTGTCTCATACCACCTGAGAATTCGAATGGATACTGATTATATCTTTTTCTTGCTTCCGGTATACCTACCTCTTCCATTAGTTGAATCGCCCTAGTTTTTGCCATAGCCTTTGTTACACAATATACCATTTTAGCACTTTGCTCTTTCAGGAAATCTACTAATGCAACCGCTTTGTCATCATAGTTCTTTAAGTTTTGCTCATCTTTAGACTTTAACTTATAATTCTCTTCTATCCGCGTCACTGGGATTATTAGATTTGAGACTATTAAATCATAGTCTGTATTCGCATAGGCTATCTTTTCCACCCTGCTTCTTACTTTTTTGTTTTTTAGCTTGATTGCAGTTATGTAGTTATTCACAGCAGAAGCCATTGCCCACTTAAATGTATAAGCAGTACTATCTTTATTAATATCAAGACTGTCAATGGAGTCTTCTACTATCTTTATTAATTCTTTTGACTTTAATTTTAGTTCTTTCGTTGATATATTACCAGCATTTAAATACTGAATCATTTCTTCTGCTTTATCTAAAACATTCTGTCTTTTACTAATTGCTCTTTCTTCCGAATATTTTAATGCAGCAGCAATGTCCTTTAAGAAGGCAAGCATATAATTCTCATCAATATATTTTCTTGTCATACTATTCATGGATGGAATGTCCCCGCTTAATTCTTCTAAAGACTTTGGTTGATTCTCATAAGTTAAGTAATATCCTAACGTAAAGAAATTAGGCTCTGCTTTTTTACTTGCTGACTCTAACACTGATAATAGAGAATTCAAGGTATCAACTAGACCCTTATTGTCTTTATCAATAGAATACACACGTGCAGCAGATTTCAATTGCCCTACGAGCTCTTGATAAGAAGTATTACTTTTATCAATGATAAATGGATTCAGTACTTTTAGAGCTATCACACTTAACTCGTCACATTTTCTTTGTACATCCGATTTTTTCCCAATAATATCAATTTGAATTCCCTTAATTTCTGAAATACAAGAGTCCAGTTTTTCACGTGCTTGGTTATATTCAAACTGATGCTTATTGCTAATTTCGATGAATTTTTTTAATATAGAAATATTTTTTTTCCCGGATTCAATTTTAGAAGAATCACCCTCATATGTAACAGCAAATGTCTGCTCTAGTAACGCAGTAGTTTTATTAAATATTTTTTTCGCATCTCTTTGACTTGATCTACCATTTAAAATCATAGCCTCTGTGAGTTGCTTACCAATTTTTACAATTGGATTTAAACTTGACAATGGATCCTGAAAAATCATAGAAATACGGTTTCCTCGTAACTGATGAAACTCTTCTTCTGTGATCTTCATCAAATCCATTCCGTCATATAGAATTTCACCGCCTTCAACGATGGCATTTGGAGCTAAAATTCCCATAAGTGCTCTTGCAGTTACCGATTTTCCAGAACCGGATTCCCCAACAATAGCAATCGTCTCTCCTTTATTTAGTTCAAAAGAGATATTCCTTACTGCTTTCACCCTTCCGTTGTTCGTACGAAATGAAATTCTTAGATTTTTTATATCAAGTATTCTTTCCATC
Organism: Lachnoclostridium sp.; assembly: GCF_031997925.1. Taxonomy (NCBI): domain Bacteria; kingdom Bacillati; phylum Bacillota; class Clostridia; order Lachnospirales; family Lachnospiraceae; genus Lachnoclostridium; species Lachnoclostridium sp. The sequence continues at coordinate 189,481 of NZ_DAMADT010000005.1, forward strand.
ATTCATCCGCTCCTCTTAGTGAAGGGTTAAAAGCATCGCGTAAACCATTACCAAACAAGTTAAATGAAATCATCAATAACGAGATTGCGAGTGCCGGTAACATAATAATATGAGGGTCAGTACTTAAGTACTGCTGTCCATTTGAAAGTAATGTTCCTAAAGAAGTCATTTTCTTTCCCTGAAAATTAGCAATACCTAAATAGGATAATAACGATTCCGTAAAAATCGTACTTGGGATTACAAGAACCGTCTGCGTAATAATGGTTCCAATGGCATTTGGGAAGATATGTTTAAACATGAGTCTCCAGTCTTTTGCTCCCAAAGTCCTTGCTGCCAAAACATATTCCTGATTTTTAAAACGATAAAACTGGGTTCTGACACGATATGCAATACTAATCCACCCTGTCATACAGAATGCAATTAATAAACCGGCAAATACTGACATTTTACCTGTACTAACATAATGCAACTGAATTAAAGTGGCAAATACAATGAAAGGAATTCCTATAAGAATATCAGAAATTCTCTCTAAGGTTAAATCAACCCAACCGCCATAGTAGCCTTCTATTGCACCATATATAGTACCAATCAACAAGTTTATAATAGATACAAACAATGCAAGTAATATGGAGGTTCTTAATCCATAAGCCAATCTAACAAAGAGATCAAATCCCTGTCCATCTGTACCTAAATAGTGGTTAGGTTCGTGTCCATTGATATAAATATAATAATTATAATAGAGAACACGAATCTGTAACATACTTTTATCCTTTTGTATAGAATACATGACATTTCCGTTTTCATCTCTTAAATAATTATCCACTAGGCCATTTGCCATGACATCATTAAGCTCCATCGCTTTTCCCTTCTCATTTACAGGGGAACCGCTGGACTTGTGACGATACCAGAAGTTAGCGTCTGTAGCATTATAAGAATCCATCCACTTACTACTAATATCAATCATTGGATATATTACTTTTATTCCAGTCTCCTTCTCCCATGCTAAGAGACTGTCTAGTTCTTTCTTTGTAACAGACAGGAATTGGAATCCAGCCTTCAAATAAGAATCTGTTCTAATATTACGGTATTGCTTGCCCTGCTCCGTAAATACATCGCCAAATGCAATGATAGGATTGTATTCAGAATCCATACCGGATTCCCAAGTAACTCCCTTTCCTTCATAGTCATTCGCAGCCATGCCGATTCCTGCATAATAAATGAGGTATTTATCATTGAGCTTTTGATTGAATCCACCATCAAATAATTTTAGAAAAGAAAGTGACTCAATCTTGGGTCTCGCTTTGGTATAGATTCCTTCCTTATCACCCAATTTATAATTTGCAATAAAAGGAACTATTAAGGCATATAAAATAACACATATAATAATAAAAGTTGCTACTAGAGATGCTCTGTTCTTCTTAAACCGAAGCCATGCATCTTTAAAATATCCTATTGGCTTCGTTTTTAATTTCTCGTCATGGATGACGTCTTCTATTTGGGCAAATTCAAATTTTTCAGATGGTATATTGTCCATATCAAACTGTTTTTTCACTTATTTTGCCCCCATTCTAATTCTTGGGTCAAGGAAGCCATAACTTAAATCAACAATAATCTGTCCTCCAAGACCTACAATTGTATAAAACATACTACATGCTACGAATACATCGTAATCAAGCAATTTAATTGATTTCAAAGTTAATTGACCGATACCATTAATTGCAAAGATATTTTCAATAACCATTGCACCGGAAATAATGCCAACAAAAAGGCTGATGATAGTAGGTAATATTGGTACCATCGCATTTTTAAGTGCATGCCTTACTGTCGCTTGGCTCTTTGTAAGTCCTTTGGTTCTGGCTAATAACATATATTCACTAGTCAAGGACTCTGTTAACTCAGCTCTTGTAAAACGCGCTAAGCTTGCGATTGTACCAAATGATAATGCTAAAACAGGCAATACCATAGAATGGAACATTTTCCAGGTAAACCAACTTCCACCCGCATCATGGAGTGAAGACAAGACTACAGGAAACCATCCTGTCTTATATCCTATAAAATACTGTAACACAAAGGCAAATACATAACTTGGAACAGAAATAAATACCATAACTGTTGTTGAAATCATATGATCCTGCCATTTATTCTTTTTTAAAGCAGCGAAAATTCCTAATATAATTCCAATTGGAATAGAAAATAAAATGGAATAAATATTTAATAATACTGTTGGAACAAGTCTTGAGGAAATTACACTTCCCACACTTTTCATATAGTCTATCTTCCATGATGTACCCCAATCCCATTTGGTAACAATATTTTTAAGATATATTCCGTATTGTACAATAATAGGCTTGTTATACCCCAGTGCTTCTCTTCGTGCTAATTCAACTTCTGCTTGCGACCCCATCATAGGTAATTCCGGTTCTAAAAGTTTAATCATCGAAAAGCAGATTGTCATAATTGCTAGAAAAACAACCAACAAAAGAACTATTCTTTTCAATACATACTTTAACATCGTCATAGTTTACACCTTCAGCTTTATACTAGATATACCCCATATGATACATCAGTTAAAACCGGCTATCAGGGTATTCCCACCAATAGCCGGTTTATTAGGTCAAAGCGGATATTCGCAATCCGCTTATGCTACCAGCTCTACCTCATTGCCACTACATGGCATTTTAAAACAGGCAAGTCCTTACCCCCGCTTACAGAAGCGGGGGACTTCCCTGATGAGGTTAAATTACAAAATCTAAATTACTCGTAGCTTAAGGTACCACCTTGGGATTTTATGTACTCATCCCACTCTGCATCACTATAATTGTAGGTTATCAGACGTACACCACCATATTCATACATAATATTGTAATCATATGTTGCATATTCAATTTGCTTGGAATACAATTCCACCTCTGCTTCTGTAGCCCAAGGGATACATTGGTATGCAGAAAGAACTCCTGTCTCAAGGTAGGAAAGGATTGCTAATGCTGCCTCCGGATTCTTAGCGTATTCCCCAGAACCGTTAATTGATTTTGCCCACTCCTGGAAGGTATCTGTCTTTGTTTCCGCTGTTCCATCACCATTAAAATCATAAACAATATCAAGTTTTTCAACCGATGGATTCCATCCGCTGGACTCGTGAATCTTTGATAGCCCACCCATGTAATCCGGCTCGGTGTATACTCTAACTGTAGAGAAAGGATAGAATGCAGCACCACCCCATGCTCCACGAATCATTTCAATAAGGCCATTTGCAACATCTTCATATCTTGTTGATGAACCACTCTTGAAAGTAAAGGTAATCTTATCTTCAAATCCCGTACCAACCGTAGCTGCTTTTACAAATTCATTCATAAGATCTTGCTGTGCAATATCCTGTGCAGTAAGTGAGGATGCAGCGGATGCCATACAATTAATTTTTATTTCCTGCCCATCAGTATAATTGCCATCTGCTTTTGCTTTTTCGTAAACAGATTGGAATAATTCTTTGGCTGCTTCTAAATCATATCCTGTCACTGCAGCAAAGGCATCGTCTACTGTCGCATATGGTGTTCCAGCACCGTAAGTTATACCATAAAGTCTAAGAACAGCTTCTTTTGCTTCTTCTGTATTTCTGTACTGAGATTCTGTATTATTCTCTATATCTGTATAGTACAAATAGTTGAATAAGAAATACGCTGGTTTATAACCTGCTGTAGCTTCTGTTACAAATTTTGTTCTCTCCATGGATAAGGATAGAGCTTTACGAAAATCATCATAAGAAAGAACTCTCTTATTAGATCCATCGGCAGCAGCAGCCTCAAGTCCCTTTAATTTTTTAATATCAGTTGAGAAAATCCATCTAAAAGTATATGTTCTATCTGTCTTCATTAAATAATCAGACATTCTATACGTAGTCATATCATCAGAAAGCAACGCAACAGTATCGAGAGCACCACTGTTAAACAATTGGAGTGCTGTATTATGATCTGCAACAATATCGTATTTTACTGCAGTTG
>NZ_DAMADT010000005.1:193485-197268 GCF_031997925.1 Lachnoclostridium sp.
CCTTTATGCTTTCCATCCTTGTATCCATACCACTTTTCATTTTTTTCCATAATAAATTGTTTATCAGTTTCAAATCCAACCAATTTATAAGGGCCATAGGACATATAATTGTCTACAGATGTACCATATTTCGTTGCTGTTAAGTTATTTATTGTTTGTTTATTCGATTCATAAATATCCTCTTTCACAATCCAGTTACTTGTCATATTAGATAAGAAATAAAACATAGTAACAGGCGTTTGGGTTATATAAAGTAATTGATAATCACCAGTCTTCACAAGACCAACATCTTCCCATGGAGTGTTTACATATGTACCTGTGGAATAGAATAACATTTCCATAAACTCTTCATCATACCCGCTGCCAAATAATGAGCAAATTCCCTTAACTGCAGCAAGTACTTCCTCACTTGCAGGGATAAATTCTTTGTCACCAATTAAGGTTACTAGTTCCTGATAGTAGTCCTTTCCATCAGAACCGGTAAATTTTTCAGCACCATATTTTTCATAAGCATCCGCTAAACTACTTCCAAAAAACGCATTTACTTCATTTAATCCTGCATACATCTTATCCGTATCAGTGATAGCAAGGCCATATGCGGCCCCATCATAGATTGATGAATAAATAGGAGTACCTGCTTTGTCATTATTGAAATAGTTTCTTGCATTATAGATAGCTGTTGTGCCATCAAAGTAAGTATTGGCACGGTAATTCTTCATTCCAGAATCTAATAACATCTTCATGGAATAAATATATGTATCTGCATTGATGGATGTACCATCTTCCCATGTAGCTAATTTATTTAGGTCTATCTGATAAACTCGACCTGAATCCTCTGTAATATTATACTTCTCTTTGTCAGCAAATGTTGCAGTAACATCACTGATAGCATCTGCCATCTCATAAACCCAAGCAAAGTTCACACCATCCTCAGCGATTGTAGTATCTACAAGACCTGGAGCGCAGTACTGTCGTAAAAGATCATCTGCACTGGATTCCCAAGTATGTGGATTCCAGTTTGTAGGAGAAGCAGCAATTGATAGGTTCAGTGTATAAGTTTCACCTTTTTCTGCTTCAGGAGTAGGAGCTTCAGTGGAACCTTCGACTGTTGGGGTAGGGTCGTTCACTAATGTCTCTTTGTCCTTGTTGCCCTTACTACATGCTGCCATGGAAAAAGTCAATACGCATGCAACAGAAAGAGCGATGGTTCTGTTAATAATTTTCTTCATGAATTTTCCTCCTTATTTTTTATATGTAAACAGTATTATAAGCACATTTTTACCATTTGAAGTAAAAATGACTTTATACTGAAAACTTAAATATTGCTGGTTTCCACTGTTATTCATTTTTTTCGACTCTTCACAAAATATTTAAACAAAAAGAGCCAGTGCTAAAAACAGACCGACTCTTTAATCCGACTATAAATTTATAATGGTATAGATTAGTATAATTTTTTTTGATAGTTCCACTATTTATAATCAGAATAAATAAGCTTTCTATAATATTATATAGAGGAAAAACATAATATTCTTACAAATATTAGTTTATTATAATATAATCGTTTTTGTTCTATTCTATATATAATAAAAAGTTATCTAATTAGATACTTTATTAACCTTATTCCAATTTAAATTTTTTTCTTAGTTTTTGTACATTATAACATTATTTCCAAATTTTTCAATAAAAAGTTTATTTAAATTTAAATTACTATTGATTTTCTATTTTTTAGCCTTAAATAATAGTGAATTAGCTCTTTCTTATCCAAAAATTCATAGTAGTATTTAGCAAAAAAAGGTTGGAAATGCTTTTTAACACCCCAGATTCCTTAATATATCCCCATACCATATAATAACTTCCTTCAAACGGTAAATCTCTGAATCTCTTGTAACCGTTATCCATACTTTGCATTAAAAGGGCACAAAAAAAGCTAGTGGTTAACTAGCTAAATTCTTGTTGTATATTTAATTTTACTCTATTTTCCCTGCAATCACCAAACCATCCAATACAGAATTTCCATGAGGTGCCTCGTCGAGTTCTTCTGAAAGATCCATTCCAGCTTTTTGACTATGATACTTCCCATCTTTCCACTCCAGAACATCTGTGACATCATAGAGCTGACCATTATAAGCAATATTAGCTTTATTTCCATTTTCTCAATTGTATTTTACAATTATCTAATGTAAAGGACTATAATTTTGAAACATCTACTGAATCATATACCTGAGATATATTCTCTTTCCCTGCTACCGCATTTAATGCATTGGGAATAATTAGATGAATTGCAATTCCAAGAATGATCAAAACAGCTAGTATACGATGAGCAATGAACCATGCTCCTTTTCTTGGTTTCTTCTTTACGTTTGCATAAACACCTAGTAATACCTGTAAAATCATTATAATAGCAGCAATACATCCGGTTACATTGATTCCGAACTTAGTAAACTGGGCTATAAAATGTGCAAGTAAGAACACAACCGTAGCCAATCCAAAATATTTGTGATTACGTATAAATATAGTCATCATAATTTTCATTATCTTCTTACCCGTTGGATAATCAGATATCTTCTTACCAAAATGTTTATTCACATATTTCAAACAGTAATTCAATATTGTACCAGTAAAAGCAAAGACTAGAAGCCAGCCAAATAATCCACCTAACTCTTCAAACATATGAACCCCTCCTACTATGTATTTTGGAATGTTAATTAATGCTACTAACACTAGTATATTACAACAGTTTCATAATGTTTTCAAATAGTTTCTGTGGTGTATAAACTGCCGTACTTTTTCTATATTCACTTTTTCTATATTCACTTTTTCTTGTATCTATCATGTTGTATGGAAGGATAAGCGAGGTAACCCTTACTTGGCATATCTTCCAACGCTTATCCTTACTTAGAATTCTTTTGATTTTTTGTTGCACACATGCTTTTCTTACCCAAGTTGTATAGGAGTATTAAGTATAGTTCGAATTCCTCATTCGATAGAATTTACGCGAGTGGAGTTTTTTATATATTCAATCACTTTATTTTTTGCATCAAAGTTTTTTGTTTTAATTTTTTCTCCCCATTTCTGCTTAATAATCTCCAGGGAGTCTTTTTCTACATCAACTCTTTCACTATTGGCAAAGTAGCAAAAGAAAGTACCTATATCATTGTTAGTGCCTTTATACGACCATGTTGTCCAACTTATATTGTTTTCTTCACACATTTTAATTCCATTCAAATTCTGGAACTCACCAATGTATCCAGCTACACCATATTTACTCATTGTAGCTGCCATATCCTCTACCCATCGTATAAATCCTTGATCATCATCATATAAATGGGTTTGGTACATCATATTGGTCCAACCCATTTCTCTAGGATCAGGTAGATTCGATACACGCCAAATACCTTCCACTGTAATAATATGATTATCTCCTGTTTCTCGAATTGCTTTAATCATACTATCATAAATCTGATTGGTCATTTCCCATGATTCCTGTTTCCAAGGATCATAGCTATTCTCACCCTCATATCCGGTATTATTTTGTGGCTCATTCATAATATCATAAGCTGCAATTGTACTTGTATCCTTATACCTGTTTGCAATAGCCACCCATAACTTCTTCATTGATTCTTGACAAACAGCATTGGTATATAGACTATTCCTAGCTAATGTACCGCAACAATGATCCATGCTCTGACCGCCAGGGCAGCCATGTAAATCTAATATAACATACATTCCATACCTTTCAGCCATCTGAATAATCCAGTCTATTCGTTTAAAACCGGGGTTTTT
>NZ_DAMADT010000005.1:197442-201145 GCF_031997925.1 Lachnoclostridium sp.
CGTTAAGAGTATCGAGATTTGCCCACTTTCTATCCTCCCCGCTAACCGGACACATCCAACTCTCCTGAATGAGCCATCCACCGAGATTCACACCACGAAGTATTATATTTTCACCTAGCCCATTAATAACCTTACTACCTACTACTTTTAGAAATCTATTCATAATTTTCAAATCCTTTTTCTTTCCTCTGTCTTATACGAATTCCTATTATAAACCCTCCAAAAAACTGAGCAGAAAACCAAAGCGTGTTTACACGCTTAGATATATGAGGTCTTGCTAATTTTTAGGAAAGGTTTTCATGAGTTACTAACTAGTTGCTTTATTCCTGACTTCCCTGATGAGGTTAAACTACATAAAACAAGAGACCGCAGCAAATATAGATATTTCTATTTGTCACAGCCTCTTTCCCTTAGGATATCGTTTTTCTCTCGCTTACCAGCAAAGTGTTATAACAGAATATGCTGTAAGCGTAATATCGCAAACATGTTTACCTTCACAAATCTGCATACTAAGTTCTTCTGCTGTACGGCTCATTAATACAACGACTTTTTCACCATCCGGATTAATAAAGCCAACGGCATCCACTTGATCAGTAAACTTTGATACTAGGATTCTTTTTGCACCTTTTTTAACAAATCTGCTTAAATGTCCAATATAGTAATATGATAATTTAATATCCAGTTGATCCTTCTCTTTGTCATACATAATTGGTGCATCACAGAAGTTTCCTACATGGTTTGGACCTCCTTGTGCATTTAACACAAGATTCCAATCAATATAACCATTCATTCCCTGATTAAAGTTACCAATGATATCATGCATATACATCTGCGCATTTTTTACTTGGTTATTGGATTTAAATCTGGAATACTCCACACAGCCTTCTGTAAAGATAAGTTCTTTATCAGGGTACTTTGTACTTACCGCATTAAGCGCTTCAAAGTGATCCCCTGAATACCAGTGAAATCCAATTGCACCAATACTCTTTGCTGCACCTTCTACTGAGAAGGTCTCATCTGCTCGTTCCAGGATGCAATCTTTATTATGATCCCATATTACAATAACAATGTTAGAGTACCCATGTGCATCTAATGTCTTTCTTAGGTTTTCCGTTGCAAAGATTCCTTCTTCTTCCCCCGTATATAAACAAGAATCCCACTTTTGAGTTGCCTTTGGTTCATTCTGAACTGAAATTCTATGAATGGTAATTCCTAACTTTTCATATTCCTCCACATACTTTACAATCATGTCTGCCCACATCTGATAGTACTCTTTTTTAAGAACACCTCCATGATTCATATCTTGATTGCTCTTCATGAAGGCCGGTGGACTCCATGGACTTGCAAGCAATTGAATATCCGGATTCACTGCTAAAGCATCCTTAATCATTGGAATTAAATGCTGTTTATCCCTTTCCAGCGTGAATGTTTCTAAATTCTTGTCCTCAAGATCTTCTATGTAAGCATAATTGCCAAGGGAAAAATCACAACTTTGTATATGTGTTCTGCAAAAGTTATATTGATTTCCGCCTTCACCGAAGCACATCTGTAAAAATAGTTCTTTCTTTTCCTCACTCATTGTCGACATTGTTTCAGCAGCTGCTTCTGTAAATGCTCCACCAAATCCATAAACGGTTTGTCTGGTTTCGTTTGGATAAACCTTAATTAGATTCATTTCTGCTCTTTCATTATTCGAAAAGGTAAGTTCACTTGTTTCAAACTGTATTTCTTCATTGCTGCGATAGCATTTAATATTCATTTATTACCTCCGGGTATTTTTGAGTCTCAGGGCTTTCATATGTTACTTGATACTACCTGTTAGTTTTCTAACTTTTGTCTGTTCTTCTCAATTTTTTGATTCTTCACTTCTACTACAGACGCCCAATTATTGTCATCTAAGAATTTCTTGTAATTGTCTAACACAGAATTGAATTCATTTTCACTATTTGCACGAAACAAACCAACCAATGTTGTTGTCCATTCTGTTTTAGTAGCTGTATTAATTCTTGCTTCTTCCGTCCCTTCATCAGGGTTTGTATTTTCAAGAATAAAATGAGGTACTAATTTGCCTTTTCCCCACTCCTGCATCTGCTTAATCGAATCCGGAAAAGCACTATCACTTAATGCTTTGTATTTGTCATGACCAAAGAAGAAGAATTCACCGGTACGATACTCTTTCTTGAATCGGTCATTCTCATTAAGCTGCATTTCTTTTGCTTCTTTTGTCATCTCATATTTCCCCTCTGAATTAATCGTATAAGAAACTCCCTCAATACCGTATTGTGTCAAAATTTGTCCTTCTTCGCTTAACAGATATGTGAACAATTGAATTGCTTTTGCTGGATCCTTACACTGCTTTGTTATGTAGGATACCATCCAACCACTGATACCTGCCTGACTTAAGGTTGGTTTGTTACCTACTGTACTTTGTGGTCCATCGATAGCTATGTAAGCCGCATCAGGATTTGAAGTCATCCAGGTAGTTAGAAAACCAGAACGCTGTGGAGTACCATCCATCATAATAGTTGCATATTTACCTGCTTTAACTTTTTCTTCATGTGCAGTACCATCATCTGCAAAACTATCATCACTGATATATCCCTTACGGTACGCTTCATTGAAAGTTTTAATCCAGGATAAATAATCCTCATCAAGATTTCTTTCATAGTACTTTCCATCTTCATTTAACAATGGCACCCCGATAAAGTCTTGGAATTTATCTCCCATAGAACCTGTAGAATCCGTAGTAAACGAATTAAATCCAAATGGATAAAGTTCAGGGTACTTCTCTTTGATTTGTCCTAGTACATTAAGGAATTCCTCCTGAGTTCCCATGGATGGTCTTCCCAGTGCTTCGTACACATCTTTACGAATTACAAACGCAGTTGTTGCAAATATATTTCCACTTTCATAATCCGCTTTTGTATTGGAAAAATCCGCATAGCCGTAGCTCTTTCCATCATCAAGCTGTAACCAGTTCAGCGTCTCAGTAGAAGCCACTTTTCTAAAATACGGGTCATACCTGTCTGCAACTTCAAACAACGGAAGTGCCCAAGAGCTTGCCTTTAATGCAGCTTGTGATCCGGAATCAAATACACTGATTAAATCAGGCATATCTCCGCCCGCAAACAAAGTGTTTAATTTGGTATCATCGCCAACAATAAAGTTGATTTTTACATGCAAATCTTCCTCGATTTTTTTTGTAATGATATCCTTGCCCCATTCGGTGTTCCACCATTCTGCATTTACATACCATGTAAGCTCAGTCATTTCCTTTGTATCAAGTTTCCATGCCGGTGTTTCGGGATCTAATTCATATCTGGCTTCTGATTTCACAGAGCCTTTGTTTCCACTATCTACCTTTGTGTCGTCTCCCTTTTTTCCGCATCCCCCAAGCAACACTGTGGTCGCTATTAGAAGAGCCATGGATCTTGTCATCCATTTTAATAATCCTTTTCTCATAAAACTTACCTCCTTTTATTCTCTTATTCTTTTACTGCACCAAGCATCATGCCTGTAACAAAATGCTTTTGTAGCAGAGGATAAGCAATCAATATTGGTACTGTTGTGATAACGATGGTAGCCAGCTGTATCCCTTTTGAAGTGGTCTCCATTACAACACTGCCTACCGGCATATTCTGAACACTCTGTCTTACTATAATTTCATATAATTTCATCTGTACTGGATATAAAACTTTATCCG
>NZ_DAMADT010000005.1:201184-201894 GCF_031997925.1 Lachnoclostridium sp.
CATGAAGTCGTTCCATTGATAAACTCCATGGAACAATGCTATGGTAGCTATTGCAGGTTTTGATAACGGCATTATAATCTTCAAAAATATTCTCCATGCCCCTGCACCATCAATTTTTGCTGATTCCTCCATGGATACTGGTAACTGTCTGAAGAAATTCATTAGTATTACAACATCATAATAACTAAACAAAGAGGGGATAATATAAACCATAAAATTATTGATAAGGTTTAATTGTCTCATTAATAAATAAGTAGGTATCATACCGCCTGAAAAAAATAAGGTAATTACACCCATAGCTGTATACACTTTCCTACCCATTAGATCTCTTTTGCTAAGACCGTAAGCCACCATAGAACAGAAGAATACATGGGCAACTACACCGATCACAGTCTTAGAAACCGATATGATGTATGCCTTCCATATACTCGAATCATTCATAACAGCCTTGTAATTTTCAATTGAGAATTTCTTTGGCCAGAAAACAAATCCTCCTTCTGCCAATGCTTTTCCGCTACTAAAGGAAGAGGCCACAATATTCCAAATTGGTACCACGATTATTACTGCAATCAGAAGCAAAACAAATCGATTCACTATATCAAATCTCTTGCTTTCATTTATATTAGCTTTTTTCATAAACCTAATTTCCTCCAATTCAAAGCGGATATTCGCAATCCGCTTACGCTACTTGCTCATAACCTCATTGCCAC
>NZ_DAMADT010000006.1:0-5055 GCF_031997925.1 Lachnoclostridium sp.
AATGAAGGGCTTATTTCAATTAATCTAATTTATTATTTATTCTTTCTTACAAAATATGACTTCGTTAATTGTTAACTAAACTTAATCACCAAGATAAAAACTAGTATGAGGAGGTTGATTATAAGCTACATTCTGCCATGCAATACCAAGTCGATATACTGGATCATGCATGAATGTATAAAATCTATACTCTGTTGGTGTTGTGGTAGTATAGATTCTTAAATATTTGCTATCGGTCGTTCTCCATATAACTTCTTCTCTCCAATCACCAAATATATCAACAGAAAGGTTAGGAGTTGCCTTGGTTCCATTATTTGATGCACAGCCACTTGCTGTAAGTAAGGTTCCACCGCCATATTTTGTTATATTAATATCATCAAGAAGTTCACGTTGCAGATCTCCATCCCACCATACTACAAAGTTAGCGGATGAAGGTAAGTTACCTGCACTGGTATTGGTAGGAGTTCGTAAATCACTAGTTCCTCCCCACATCTCAGCACCACGATAAGCAGATGTTATATTTGCTGCTACACCTCTTCCAACATCTGCATTGGCAGTCTTCCAGATAACTGCTCCTGTTCTTGCATCCAATAATGCAGAACCAGGAGTACCTGTTCCTTCGTGAATTCCCCATACTTCAAATCCTGGTCGATCTGGATTAAAGTCAGATACATGTAGGGCATCACCATGACCTAGACCAGAAGTCCATAATCCTGTTCCATTATCATCGATTGCACATGAACCATAGATTATTTCATCTTTGCCATCTCCATCTACATCTGCTACACTTATATTGTGATTACCCTGTCCTTGATAAGCTGTATATCCATTGGATGAATTAAATGTCCATCTCTTAGTTAGTGAACCATTACGATAATCGTATGCTACTAACATGGTTTTTTCATAATATCCACGACACATTACAAGGCTTGGTCTTTGTCCATCAAGATAAGCGATACATGCAAGGAATCTATCTACTCTGTTACCGTAATTATCACCCCAATCAGTAACATTACCTCTTGCAGGTTCAAATGTAGTAGTAACCATCGCAGCACCAGTTTGTCCATTAAATATGGTTAAATATTCTGGTCCACTTAATATATAACCACTTGCATTGCGATAATCTGCAGTAGAACTTCCAATTACATTACCAAGTCCATCTTTTGTACCATCTGCAGTCCTCATAGCAATTTCTGCCTTACCATCTCCATCTAAATCATATACCATAATTTGAGTATAATGAGCACCAGCACGAATATTCTTACCTAGATCAATTCTCCATAATTTTGTACCGGTTAGCGTATAGGCATCAATATATACATTACCTGTATAGCCACTTTGAGAATTATCTTTAGAATTAGATGGATCCCATTTCACTATAATTTCGTATTTGCCATCACCATTAAGGTCACCAACACTACAATCATTGGCACTATAGGTATAGCTAACATTATCAGGTGTGGTTCCTCCAGAAGGTACATCAAGAGGAATTTGCTGATAATTATTACTTAGAACGCTTACTGCAGGACTTTTTGCTTGTTCTACCCCATTTACAACTGCTGCTACTTGATAGGTGGAGCTAGCAGTACCAGCTGTATCAGTATAGTTGGTCTTCGTAGTTAGTGGTGTAGAATTTAATTTGGTAGTACCACGATATAAATTATAACCTACCGTAAGTGCCTCTGTTCCAAGAGCTCTCCAGCTTACAAATACTCCATTGGTTACTTTAACAGCTACTACTCCTCTATCAAGAGTTTCAATTTGACGATTCGTTAGTGCTGGTTGTGTTGTAGAACCACCACCACTACTATTATCAAACACTCTAAATTCAAAAAAGCTTGCCCATGTGCTAGCTGGTAAACTTGTAACAGTTATTCTTACATATCTAGCTGTAGCACTAAAGCTATCACTTTGAGTCTGTGCTGTACTGGTGTTATTTGTCTTGTCTGCTCTTAAAGTCCAGGTATTGTTATCTGTGGAAGTTTCAATTTTATAACCGTAAACACGACCACTAAACTCCCACATAACTTCTGTTCCTGAAATACTTTGTGAACTACCAAGATCTACTTGCCACCAATGATTTAAATTACCATTAGCTGCACACCATCTTGTTGATGTATTACCATCGATTGCATTACCTTCAGAGGAACCTGATTGGGTGCTACTAGCGGTTGCTGTTTTACCTAACGCTATATTAGTAGCTGCTAAACTAATATGATATGGTACAAACATAGAAATTAACATAGTAAATATTATAAAGCATGGCAATAAAACTTTTGATTTAATTAACTCACTTTGTAACATGAACATTTCCTCCTTTATTCTAATTGTGGTTAAGAGATAGTTTCTTCAAATTATTCTACTTCCTTATCTATGTATAGCTTCATTCTACAATGTTGTTCATAGTACCACCTCCTGATTAATTCATTAAGTTAAGATTAAAAGGACATATAATATAATACTTGTCCTATTTGTTATAAATTTAAGTTCTGTTATATATAAAGTATTTATTAACTTTGAATATTTAAGGTATTTTGGATTATTGAATAGATTGGTTGAGTGAATAAGTATATACTATTAAAGAAATGTCAAATTATGGTATATTATAATTAAATTATAAATACTATTTACGTAATGTCAATAATTATTTACATTTATTTACTTATCTAGCAACAGTTCGTATACAAACTACACAAATTAACTCCCCAAGTGTAGATATTTTACCTACCTGTTACTTTATAAAAATATTACACCATATCAAGAACTCTTTTGCAAAATTGTTGCTTCATTATAGTAATTGGAGATTTTTGAGGAACCGAAAGAAACATGGTTTTTTATGAAATCGGAAGAAAATTCAATGCATTCGATTGTTTGTCTTTCTAATTCCAGTAAGCGCACACATCAAAGTAAATTCGTAATCTATTAAAAACTATACTTTTAGACTCCAAATTACATCATTCTACATCTGTAGATATAATATTCTATATTAGTAGTTTCTTCATTCTACATTTGTAGACTTTATTCTTATATTCTTATTTCATCTATTAATACCTAGAAAAAATAATTTCAGACATAAAAAAATGTGACTTATATCCTCAAACAAGAAAAAGTACGCTTGCGTACTTTTTCTTAACTGAATGATAAAAGTCACTTTTTGTTAATAACCTATTCCATAATATCATCTGTTATAAACATAGCATCACCAAAAGAGAAGAAACGATATCTTTCTTTCACTGCTTCCTCATAGGCTGCTATGATATGTTCTCTTCCTGCAAGAGCAGATACTAGCATTACTAAAGTAGATTCTGGCAGGTGAAAATTCGTAATCAGACAATTCAACACTTTAAATTTGTATCCAGGATAGATAAAAATCTCTGTTGCACCACTTTTTGCTTGTACAAAACCATTCTCATCCGCAGCGGATTCAATTGTTCTACAACTTGTTGTACCAACACAAATGATTCTTCCACCAGCTCGCTTCGCATCATTTATTTTTTTTGCTTCACTCTCTTCTACTTGGTATACTTCAGAATGCATATGATGATCTAAGATTTCATCTTCTTTTACAGGGCGAAAAGTACCTAGTCCAACATGAAGAGTTACATTTGCAATAATAACACCCATATCCTCAATTTGTTTCAAAAGTTCCTTTGTAAAGTGTAGTCCCGCAGTAGGCGCAGCTGCAGATCCCTCATGTTTTGCATATACCGTTTGATATCTATTTTTATCAGCTAACTCATGAGTAATATATGGAGGAAGTGGCATCTGTCCTAGTTCATCTAATATTTCTTCAAAGATGCCTTGGTAAGTAAACTTAACGAGACGATTTCCCTCTTCAACTACATCAATAATTTCACCAATTAACTTACCATCTCCGAAACTTATCTTTGTACCTACTTTCGCCTTTTTACCAGGACGAACTAGAGTTTCCCAAATATCATCTGGTCTTCTTTTTAACAGTAAGAGTTCTATTGGTGTTCCTTCTTTACCATAACTATGACCCGGAGCTAATGGTACCTTCTCAATGATTCTCTCTCCCATTAATCTAGCTGGAATAACTTTCGTATTGTTAAGGACAAGGCAATCACCCTTCTTAAGATATTTTATAATCTCCTTAAAAATATGATGTGTAACTTTACCGCTGTTTTTATCTAAAACCAAGAGCCTTGAGCTAGAACGATCCTCTAAAGGGTCTTGTGCAATTAATTCTTCTGGTAAATCAAAATAAAAATCCTGTTTTTTCATGATGTTCTCCATTCCGCGTATCTTACACGCATATTATGTTGTAATAAGGATAAATTGATTAAAATTTTATCCTAATATTGTATAACTACTTCAGATTTTTAAGTAAACTATTTTTATAGGTTAGCGTTATTTTTTCTATTGATCATGACCTTTATACATATTATAACTCTATTAGTCTATTGAACATAATCTTATATACAAACTATTATAATTCTATAAGTCTATTGAACATGATCTTCTATACAAACTATTATAATTATATTAGTCTATTGAACATGATCTTTGATACAAACTATTATAATTATTTAAGTCTATTGGACATGATCTTTTATACAAACTATTATAACTCTATATGTTATTGTTGTATTTTTTTGAACATGATCTTTTATAAAAAACTATGGATTTTAATGTTATCGACCTATTTATATATTTAATATTGCCCTACAACGCATCCATTATAATAAAAAGAAATGATTTCTGTATATCGAAATCCTTCTAATGCCATTCCCCTTGCACCAGACTGACTCATTCCAACACCATGACCAAAGCCCATACCAGCGAAGTAATAAGTATTCGAATTATTCGGAGCATTCTTTAAGAAATTCGTTAAGTTATGCGCGCTTTTTACGATATACTGTTCTTTTATATTATTTAATGAGCTAACTTTATTATTCGCACTGATTACATAGCTGTTTTTTAATGCTCTTGTTTTACTACTTTGGCTTCCTTTTACCGTAACAACATCAGGTTGATCCTGATAATTAATAATTTTAAACTTGGTACTTGGGAGCGAAAACATGCTACGTAAAC
>NZ_DAMADT010000006.1:5065-15490 GCF_031997925.1 Lachnoclostridium sp.
CAAAGTACTACCTTCTGTACCAGTAACTTTTAAAGAGTATACTCGATTAGATGCTGTTAAAATGCTTGGCGAGACTTTTTTTACATTTCCTACGCTCTTTTCATTTCTCTCAAGAATAGCTTGTATTTCAGATTTTGTAAATTCCTTAACCCAAGGGCCTTTTTCAGGAATTTTTTCATACTTATCTACAACACTTCGTAAATAAGGTAGCTTACTACCCCACACATCTTCAGACGCCTCAGTTCTTCCCCCGCTTGTTGAGGAGTAATAGGAGGTAATCATCTTTCCATGGTATTTTACTACTTCTCCTTGGGTAGCTGCAACTGCTGCCGTAGCCTGTTTCGTCTCATAACCATAGCCACGGTAAACCTGATTTGTTTGCGTATCTTCTATAGAGTATGGCTTTTTCGCGTTAGAATCAGCTGTATAATCTGTTTTTGTTAGGGCATAACTTCTTGCGCAAACAGCTTGCGCCTTTAAGCTTTCTATTGGCCAACTGCTAACCATCTCACAAGGCACGACACCAAGAAGATAAGATTCAATATTAATTATGTTTACTGCAGTTAAAGAAGTCTTGCCATAACAGCCGATCTCTAATCTCCCTCGATACGACCGTTCGCCCAAATCTAACAAAGCGACATTTTTACTGTTTCTAGAGATTGGTTTTATCTGAGGATAGGCATTTTCAATCCCTCCATCAATTAAGAGCGTGGCACCATCTCCAGACATCAATACTCGATGCTTATTATTTTTTACTGGTCCTAAATAAGTATACCCAAGCTTACCTTTTATTTTTTGATACATCGCAGAAAAGCTCGAACTACTCATATCACCACCAACATAGACACGGTAATGATTCCGATAAATTACCGTTGGTATGGCTGGTACCCCTAGCTTCGCAATCTTGTCTGCAACTTTTTTGGCTTCCTCATAAGTGGAAAAAGATGTAGACAAAACGTAATAATTACCTTTCGCAGGCTGAAAAGTAAATCCATTCCTTGATTGAAAACTAACTTCAGAACGATACTTATCATTAATACAATATCCGAGTGATATTTCTGAAGTTTTAAGCTCAATTGATGAATTACCTTCATACTTTTCATGGAGTCCTACTCGAATATCTGTCATTTCTTTTTTATTATTTACAAGCGGAACCGAGGAAGGAGCTTGATTCTTCAATAAATTTTTTGCAGATACTTGTCCACTTGGCAGGATTGAAATAAATATAATTAAGAAAAAGCCAATATATGATAATTTAACATGGTAAAGGCTTCGTCTCCTGTTTTTTTCAATTGTCATTCTTAGCCTCCATGCTGCGGCTGTCTTTTAGGAACAGCGAATGGCTCAAGTTTGGCGCAGCACAAACTTGGTGAGCGAGCGAAAGATTAAATTTTTTCACTCTTCTACTCCTAACTTCACATCTGTTATGTATTATAATAGTTTTTTTGTAAAAAATCTACCTTAGCTGTTGTATAATTTGCTTTTTTCATTATAATAGTATTTATGTGTAGAATTTTTAAACCACATTTCGTGGCATATTCCATGACACAAATCTAATTACGAAAAAACATGCATTGAAATGGAGTTATGAATGAAAAAATATGTAAAACTTTATGATGTTACTGCTCTTTTTCCAATTTGGTTTTTATTATTAATGCCAAATACTTGGATATTTTTAATTGCAACACAGTTTATCTTAGCAAGCTTTGTTCTTCTCGGTGGATTAAAATATATGGGATATGATGATGTATCCTCTGTATGGAAGAAATCTATTATTTGGAATACGCTATATGGATTTATTGGTTATCCTATCACATGTGGCATTTTATTTTCTACCCAGTTTATATCGGAAACAATGCCAAAAGGAGAATGGCTAATAGAAAACCTTACAATACCAATAGCTACGAATCCATATTCCCATCTAACCTCTGCTATATTTATTATCGCTGTGGTTGCTTTTTCAGCATTCATTTGTTATATCATGAATAGATTTTTCTCATTTAGGAAAACAAACCTAAGCAAAGCTCAAGTAAATCGCTTATCAATTTACTTAGCAATTATAACAGCACCATATATAGCAATGACACCAAGTATTACTCTTTATAACTCTATCTTATAAAGTAGATCATTGGTTATTCTATTAATTCTTATGAAAATAACAAATAACTAAAACCTTTTATACAATAAAAAACAGCTTCAGTTCAAATAAGAATGAGGCTGTTTTTTATTGTATAAAAGGTTGTTTTATTATCTTATCATTGATATAGACGATTGGCTATGATGCTTATCTATTTTACTAATCCTAATTTTGGTGAATAACGGAATAAAGGTTTCCCAATGATATCTTTACGAGGAACATATTTGTTAATCCAATATCTCGCATCTTCCGATACATTTCGATTGTCCCCTAGGCAAAAATAACAGTCTTCTGGAACTTGAAATTCCATATCTTCTTCTGGCATCATAGGCTCTTTCAAATATGGCTCGTCTAGTGGAGTTTCCGAATGGTTTATGTAAACTTTACCATCTTTGATTGTTACAGTTTCATTCGGTAAACCAATAATACGCTTGATATAATTTTCAGATCGATCATCAGGCCATTTAAATATTACGATATCACCACGCTTTGGTTTTGAAATCACATAAGACAACCTATTACCAATAAGGCGATCTCCTGTCATAACCGTGTTTTCCATAGAACTAGATGGTATCTCAACTTTTATAATAACAAACTTATTTACTAGTAACGCCATAATAAAACCGGCTGCTATGATTAAAATCCAGCTTATAATCTCGTTACGAACCTTTTTCTGTTTTTCTTCCGTTGTTAATTCCTTCTTTTCTGGCTCTTGTAGGTCTTTTGCCATAACAACACCTCATTCCTAATGAAATTTATTCATGACAAGAAAATGTTCGCAAAGCGTTCTTTTTCTTGATTATGTTCTATCTTTCTTTAGTGCAAATGCTATAGACACTCATTCATTCTTTATGGGGTGTCGCAAAAATTGTGACACCCCATATATGTTAGAATAATATATCTTTCTTTCTGTTAAGTAAACGTGCTCCGGTCGTAATCATAAATGCTCCAGTTATGCAACCAATTACTGTTACACTAATTCCAACTACAAGACTTATGATACCAGATGATTTCATTGTTTTATATACTTTCTCCATGCTAACCTCGTTTCCGGCCACAAAAACCTTTTATTAACGATGACAATTTAGTGTACAGGCGTTAATAATACGCTAAACAAGAAAAAGTACGCTTCGTGAACTTTCCTTGTGAGCTAAGATATCTTATGCTTCTACTCCGTACTGCTCATAATAAGCATCGATTACCTGTTTTAATTGATCATCAATCACTACTTTTCCATTATAAGGCTTTCCATATAAATGTTCAACTACTTCTTTCATTGTTACGATAGCTGTTGTTTTAATTCCGTAATTTTCTTCTATCTCTTTTAGGGCACTCTTCGTACCTTTTCCTCGTTCCATACGGTCAACAGAAACTACTAATCCTACCACATCAACATTTCCCTGTGCAAAAAGTATTGGAATTGTCTCACCAATTGAGGTTCCGGCAGTTGTAACATCTTCAATAATTACAACTTTGTCACCATCACTGATTGGACTTCCAAGAAGAATACCAGTATCACCATGATCCTTTACTTCTTTACGATTAGAACAGTATTTCACATCCTTATCAAAATGCTCGCTTATGGACATTGCAGTTGCAACACTGAGAGGAATTCCTTTGTATGCTGGTCCAAAAAGTACATCAAAATCAAGTCCATATGCATCATGAATCGCTTTTGCATAATACTCACCAAGTTTTCTTAGTTGAGCTCCAGTTCTGTAAAAACCAGTGTTAACAAAGAAAGGTGTCTTTCTACCACTTTTTGTTGTAAAATCACCAAATTTAAGAACTCCGCAATCAACCATAAATTCAATAAACTCTTTCTTGTACTGTTCCATAGTATTCTCCTTTATATTTCTCTTGTTATTTATATTAGGTACAACTTATACTATTAAAATTATTCAAATTTATTTGTACTTATAATATTACTCAAAATTAATACCTAAAAATTATTCTAAATTTATACTTATAAAATAATTCAAAATTAATTGTGCTTATAAACTCATTCTAAAAATTATCCTGCTTTTTTAAATATCTTTTTACCTAACAGGTTCAAACTGCTATCTTAAACTACAAACTGATTTTAGTCTTTCATAGATCTTATTTTACACATCCAATCAAATCATTAATATCGCTTATTTGATTCTTTGTCATAAAGTTTTCGATTCCCTCAATAACTTCAATCGTAGCATATGGATTTATAAAATTAGCAGTACCAACTGCCACAGCCGTTGCTCCTGCCATAATAAATTCTAGTGCATCCTCCGCATTTTGAATCCCGCCCATACCAATGATAGGAAGCTTAACTGCATTCGCAACTTGATATACCATACGAACTGCAATTGGTTTAACCGCAGGTCCTGACATACCGCCAGTCTTATTTGCAATTGCAAATGCTCTGCGATTAATATCGATTTTCATACCAGTTAAAGTATTGATAAGAGAAAGTACGTCTGCACCACCAGCTTCTGCTGCTTTCGCCATTTCTGTAATATCAGTAACGTTTGGACTAAGCTTTACAATAACTGGCTGTTTCGCATGTCGTTTAATTTCGTCCATTATCATTGCAATCATCTTTGGATCTTGTCCAAAAGCAATACAACCTTCTTTTACATTTGGGCAGGAAATATTAAGCTCCAGTAAGTCCACTGCTTCCTCAGATAAACGTTCTACTACTTCAACATATTCCTTAACGGATTTCCCACAAACATTCACAATGACCTTGGTATCAAACTTCTTTAAAAATGCTAAGTCTCTTTCTACAAACATGTCAACACCAGGATTTTGTAACCCGATTGCATTTAACATACCACCATAGGTTTCAGCAATTCTAGGTACAGGATTTCCTGGCCAAGGAACACTAGAAACTCCTTTTGTTGTTACCGCTCCAAGACGATTTAAATCAACAAATTCACTGTATTCCATACCTGACCCAAAAGTTCCGGACGCTGTTGTAACCGGATTTTTAAATGTAACTCCTGCAATGGTAACTTTTGTATTCATTCTTTCCCTCATTTCTATGTGTGATATTTACGATTCCGATCGTTTGTACTGCCTTTATAATTCAATTTCATCCGCATAGAAAACAGGACCATCTTTACAGACTCTTTTATTATTGACATTACTATGGTGATCCTTATCCTTGGATTTACACACACAAGCAAGACAAGCGCCAATTCCACATGCCATACGCTCTTCCATAGATAATTGAGCTACCAGATTATGTTCACTTGCAAAATTTTTAACTCCACGAAGCATCGGAGTTGGACCACATGCAAAAATCATGCCATCCGTAATCCCATGCTCCCGCATTGCATCGATGACATTTCCTTTTGCACCAACACTACCATCTTCGGTAGCAATGATTACTTCACCATATAACTTAAACTCGTCCACTAAGAATGTTTCAGAACGATATCCAAGTACTATTTGTTTTTTTCCAGGGAGATTTTTTGCGAGTTCTAACATCGGAGGAATTCCAATGCCACCACCAATTAAGATAGAATTAGATGTATTTTCATAGAAAAAGCCATTACCTAGCGGCCCCATAATTTCAATTTCGTCCATTTTTTTCGCTTCTGCTATTTCATTCGTACCTACGCCTATAACACGAAAAACAATTCGTAACATAGTTTTCTCTTCGTTGATTTCACAGATACTAATCGGACGCGGAAGTAAACGACTTCCTTCTTTACAGTAAATAGAAAGGAATTGACCAGGTTTTGCAACCTTTGCAATGGATTCTTCCCTCAACCATATACTGTAGATACCATCACAGAGTAATTCATTCTCTATAATGACAGCTTTTGTTTTTTTAATTTCCGCCATGTATCACACCAAGCCTTTCCAAATGATATCCATAACATTGTATACGATAACCTTTAAAAACGCAACCGTTGATTTTTAAGATACCACTGGTAAATTTCTTCCTTTGCAAGATCAAAACTATAAAATACTTTAATTGCCTCCTGAGCGTTGCAGTAAACCTTCCAATATCCAGTAATCAAAAAATTCTTTCCATCTTTTTTGATAAACTCTAGAATATCGTCTATCGGAAATCCTAGAAATACTCCAAGCTCATGTGGAAATGCTTCATCTTCATAAAAATACTCTTCTAGTCTTACGGATAGCCTAGAAACGATATCCGAAAGACTATCATGAGGATAGTCAAACGAATCCAACAATAGCCTAGCTCTTTCATCATTTACTTTCTCTAAAAGCATGTCCTCTTGATAAATAAGATATACAGTAAAGTCCTCTGTTGACACTAATGGTTGTATTAATAACCGGTTGCATAAAATCAGATGAACAAAACAGCTAAATACCTCTATTTGCTCTTTTGATTTATGCATTACAGATAAACTACAGGCTGCCCTGCAGTGCATAATAACTGGTGCACATGGCAGTAGCAGCCCAAGAAACATTTGATTTAGTTTTTTCAATCTATTTGACCCGTATCTTGCTAATACCTTCATCTTAGTACATCCTTTCTTTCTATGGAGTATTCAAATTCATTAATTATATTCCTTAATAACCCCATCGTTTGCTATATCTTTTTCCTTCGGCATATCTTTCTCTTCCGAATTTTCATATGGATCGCTTTCTTTTAAATCATGTTTATTTAAAGTATTTTTATATTGTTCGACAGATGGATCTTTCATAGAAAAAATTCTGTGGTATTCTTTTGTTTCTAAATCCTTGTAGGTCTCTGAACGATTTCGATATAAAAATTTGGTTAATGCATACGTATCTACCCAGATTTCATTATTTCCTTCTTTTTGTGATTCATCAAAAATCAACTGTAATCCGAAATGAAGATGTGAGGTAGTTATATTATTTGTATTTTCTGTCGTACTATAACCTGTTCTTCCAAGATAACCTATTACATCACCAGCAGATACAATACTGCCCACTTTTAACTCTTTGTTATAAGGAAAATTCTTACGCATATGTGCGTAGTAATAATAACGTTTCCCATCAAAACTACGTATTCCAATCCTCCATCCACCATATTGATTCCAACCTAAAGCTTCTATGTAACCAGATTCAACTGCAATAATTGGTGAACCCACTTGCCCCATCATATCATGCCCAAGATGAACTCGTTTGTATCCATAGCTTCTGGAAGCTCCAAAATCATCATAGTCATAATAGTAATAATTTTTTGCAATTGGAGAAAATCCTTTCAAACCATAACGTTTTTCCCATACTTTTGTTGGTGCAACTGTCGGTGACGGTGTCTCCATTGGCGTATCTGTTGGTGTACTTGTTGGTGAACTTAATGGTGTGCTTGTTGGTGAACCTGATGGTGTACTTTTTAGAGTACTTAACGGTGTACTCGTTGGTGAACCTGTTACTGAAGCTTTTGATGATGTCGTTCCATTATTTTGTTTACTAGGGTCATATACTTCTATCTCATATTCACCGATAAGTCCTCCAAGAACCGCATCATAAGCTTCATAATAATAAGAGTAATATTTCATATCTTTTGTAAGACTTTCGATTGTTTCTTTTCCTGACAATAATTTGCTAGCAAGTTGGTCCATATCTTTTGCTTTATATTTTTTAAAGTCACCACCATACTTTGTTCCTAAGTAAGATAATAGTTCTACAAAATGAAGTTCGACCTCTTTATTATGAGTATCGATATCGTAATGATATGCTTTATCTAGAGCATCATAAGTAGCATTAAATTCGACCCACTTAATATACTTTTTATCAGTCGTAGGATTCACTGCTACTTCAATCGATTGATTGTCTAATTTTTTGTTCCATAAAAAAGTAATGCAAAGGATTAGTATGGTCAATATTTCTAAACAAATAATTATATTCCCTTTTTTTCTTAACCATTGAAGTCGGTTGGGTTTTTTAAATTTTAAATTTCGAAAAAAAGCCTTCATGAATGTCTTACTTCTCCTATCGTATTGATAATATCTTATGTGAATGTGCTTGTCTTTATTCGATGATAAAAACTTTTTACTTTTCAATAAATTTTAAAGGTGGAAAGGCACGCAAACTGTCCACGAGACATAAAGTAGTAGTAAACCAAAGCGTTGAGGTGCCCGCTTGAAGTCGTTTCCGAAACCGCTAAGCGCCAAGGAAGAAAACGAGATGTTACTTCAATGTAAAGCAGGAAATAAGGTTGCGAGAGATACTTTAATTGAACGTAACCTTCGTTTAGTTGCGCACATTGTTAAGAAGTATAACACGCCGGATCGAGAAACCGACGACTTAATTTCCATAGGCACGATTGGGCTAATTAAGTCCATCGATACCTTTGATGCCAATAAGGGTATTCGACTTGCCACCTATGCCTCTCGTTGTATAGACAACGAATTATTGATGATGCTTCGCAGTGGTAAAAAACAGGCACGCGAAGTATATCTTTATGAACCTATAGGCTCTGACAAAGAGGGAAATGAAATAAATCTTTTAGATGTCATTGAAAGCACAGATGAAGATATTGTAGATATCTTTGAAATTCAAGAAAATATCAAACGACTCTATACATTTCTTAACACTGCCTTGAATGAAAGAGAGCAAGAAATCATTATTATGAGATATGGTTTAAGTGGAGAGAAAGAAATCACGCAAAGAGAAATTGCAGATAAACTAGGAATTAGCCGTAGTTATGTGAGTCGCATTGAAAAGAAAGCACTAAAAAAATTAAAGGACTTATTTGAAGGTTAAGAAGCAAGCTTGTTTATAATTAACATACCCCCTCTTCAAAAAATGAGGTAAAAAAGACCTCAAAGTAATGCGAGTGCCATGTCTGGTGCACGAAAAAGAGAAGGTGAAAATCATTGATTTTCACCTTCTCTTTTTTATAATGACATAGAAAAGTTATCTAAGCGTGTTTATCTTATTCACTACAAGAAGTACATCCACAATCCTTCTTAGAATCGCCGGATTTCTCCTGAACACGTATGATATCATATTGAGCAGTCTCTTTATCAAAGGTAACAAAAATCTTTTGTTGTGGATGAGGACAGCTCTCCATCTCATTTCCTTCTTCATCTGTGATTCTTAAAACCTTGGTAGGAATATTCTCACCATTTGGCTTCATGATTTCAACCATATCACCTACACTAAACTTATTTCTCTGTTCCATCTCACTAGCACCTTCCGCATTACGAGAAGAAACGATTCCTAAATAAGTATACTCTTTGACATATACATTATTATCGTAAATTTGAGTATTGGAATCTGGCTTTTGGAAGAAGAAACCTGTAGTAAACTGACGATACGTACATTTTCCGATTTCTGCTTTATAATATTCCATGTTCTCAAGATATTTATCAATCGATTCATAGAAATCATCGATAGCCTTGCGGTATGTCCTTGCGACCGTAGCAACATAAAGTGCAGTCTTCATACGACCTTCAATCTTAAAGCTATCAATTCCTGCTGCAACAAGATCTGGAATATATTCAATCATACAAAGGTCTTTGGAATTAAAGATATAAGTTCCGCGATCATTTTCAAATACAGGCATGTATTCCCCTGGTCTTGTCTCTTCTACAACATGATATCTCCATCTACAAGGATGTGTGCAAGCTCCAAGATTTGCATCTCTTCCAGTAAAATAATTACTTAAGAGACAACGTCCGGAATAAGAAATACACATCGCACCATGAACAAAGGTTTCAATCTCAAGTTCATCTGGGATGTTTGCTCTTAACCCAGAAAGTTCTTCTAAGGACAATTCACGAGCAGAAACAACACGTGCTGCACCTTGCTTATGCCAGAACTGGTAAGTACGATAGTTTGTACTGTTTGCTTGTGTACTTATATGAAGCTCAATCTCAGGCACAATCTCTTTTGCAATATCAAATACACCTGGATCTGAGATAATTAACGCATCTGGTTTAACCTCTTTTAATTCACGGAAATACTCCTCTACACCTTTTAAATCACGGTTATGAGCAGTAATATTTGCTGTAACATAAACTTTTTTACCATACTGGTGTGCAAATTCTATTCCTTTTTTCATATCATCTAAAGAAAAGTTCTTCGCTTTTGCACGTAATCCGTACATCTCGCCACCAATGTAAACAGCATCTGCACCATATATGATTGCAGTCTTTAATACTTCTAAGTTACTTGCTGGAATTAGCAATTCCGGTTTTTCTCTACGAAACATAGTTTCCTCCTATTTCTTCTTGCCTCTATTAACACTCTTCATATCTACAGACAGATTGTTCTGTCTACAGAATCTTTTTGTCTACAGTCTATCTGTCTACAGATTCTATCTGTCTATAGATTCTATTTGTATGCAGATTCTATTT
>NZ_DAMADT010000006.1:15500-32007 GCF_031997925.1 Lachnoclostridium sp.
CCATTCCATCCCCAACCGGCAGAATCATCGTTGTTAAATCATCCCTATGAGTTAATTCATATAAGTACTCACGCATTCTTGTATGAATCGTTCGATCCCTTCTCGTGATGCTATACTTTGATTTTGCAATACTACCTTCCTGAAGAACATTATCCGTTATAAATAATCCGCCAACCGGAAGTAATTTCATAATCTCAGGAAGAAAATTCATGTATTGTCCTTTTGCAGCATCCATAAAGATAAAATCGTAACAGTCTGCAAGCTCACTTAACTCTTTCTTATTTCCAGAAGGGTTAAAAAGTGATACGTCTTTCGAAGTATCCGTTCTATTTAAAACTTTCAGAGCATCAATTGCGTCGCCCATAACAAGTGAAATATCCGAAGCTCTTCTTGCTTTCGACAAATTTTTCTTCGCTTCCACAATTCTCATTGGTACCTTTTCTATGGTAGTAATATGACAATCCTCAGGCATATATTCACTTAGCAAAGAACAAGAGAATCCAACCGCAGTACCTACTTCAAGTATTTGCTTTGGTTGCTTCATATCCAAAAAAAATTTTAGTACCGCTTGTGCTTCTTTTCGAATGATAGGCACTGCATTTTCTAATGCTTCTTTTTCTAATGTACTTAAATACTGTGGCAATTCTAATTCCAGCGAATTAATATACGCGGTAATATGTTCGTCCACGATTTTCATGACTTTCCTCCATCCATGTAACGATAAAAACTTATTATTTCTATTACTCCTATGTTGAAATAGAGTCCTTTTTCCTTGTCACCAATAAAAAAGGACTATCCGTAGCCGCTTGAAAGGAGAAACATTTCAACAACGGCTACGGTAGCCCTAATATTCAAGACGATAGATATTTCAATTCCTACTATAAAATAGTATACCATGTTCTTCTATCTTGTTTCGATACTAATTACGGTATTACGTTGCTTTTTGGAGAAGTTTTTTTATCCTCTTTTTTCCCTTCTTCCTCTTCTTTCACTATCGAATTGTTATAATCTGTAATAACATCTAATATTTCATCATAATCCATAGACGTATTTAAAATAAAGGTACCAGGATAGATGTTATACTCTTTAAATTTAGTCTTTAAGTAGAACGAATACTTATTGACTATGATATTACCAGCTTCTAGTTTTCTAGCGACATCCATAGTAGACTCACCTTTTGCAATCTGAAATTCTGTATCGATTCCTGGCTCTGCCTCAACAGATACAGAACCAAATAGCTGATAAGAAAAATTATAAGTGATTTTTACAGCCTGAATTAAGACTAATATAATCGCAATATAAAATAAGATATTTAAGAATACTCGAAGTACTGCACTAGTGATTTTTAATGCAACTTTGGTACTATCGGATTTCGCCATCTTATGCCTCCAAGCCTCTCTCTAACTATACTTCCATGATGATTGGAAGAATCATCGGATTTCTCTTCATCTTCTTCCATAAGTAGTCGCTAAGAGAATCTTTTATTTCGTTTTTAATCTTGCCCCAGTCTGTCATATTTTTATTCAGACATTTATCAAGTGCATCGTTGACTACAGTTCTCGCCTCTTCCATCAGATTCTCAGACTCTCTGACGTATACAAAACCTCTCGAAACGATATCTGGTCCGGATAACACTTGATTACTGAATTTTTCAAGAGTTACAACAACAATAATAAGACCATTTTCTGATAAATGTTGTCTGTCACGAAGAACAATATTACCTACATCGCCTACACCAAGTCCATCCACTAAGATGCCTTGTGATGGGATATGATCTACAATCTTCGCTCTATCTTCAGATAAAGATAATACATCACCAGATGTTAAAAGAACTACATTATCTTTCTTTACGCCCATATCTTGAGCCAATTCTGCATGACATTTTAAATGACGGAATTCACCGTGAACTGGAACCGCAAATTTCGGTTTTGTTAAAGCATAAATAAGTTTAATCTCTTCCTGACAAGCATGACCTGATACGTGAGTATCTTGAAAGATTACCTTTGCACCCTTCATGGAAAGTTCATTGATAATCTTGGAGACATTTTTCTCATTACCCGGAATTGGAGTTGAACTAAAAATAACAGTATCTCCAGGAGTAATCGAAATCTTACGATGAATGGAAGCTGCCATACGAGATAACGCTGCCATTGCCTCACCCTGACTGCCAGTAGTAATTAATACTAACTGCTCATCAGTGTAGTTCTTCATCTGTTCAATGTCAATCAAAACATTGTCTGGAACTGAAATATATCCAAGTTCTGTGGCAGTAGATATGATATTCACCATACTTCTACCTTCAATTACAACCTTACGGTTAAATTTCACTGCAGAGTTAATAATCTGTTGGACACGGTCTACATTGGATGCAAAGGTCGCAACTATGATACGATGTTTTAAATTCTCTGCAAATATATTATCAAAGGTTTTCCCAACGGTACGTTCTGACATAGTATATCCTGGACGCATTACGTTGGTACTATCGCACATAAGTGCAAGCACACCTTTTTTACCAAGCTCACCAAATTTCTGTAAATCTATGGTCTCTCCAAATACCGGTGTATAGTCCACTTTAAAGTCACCGGTATGAACAATGATACCTGCTGGTGAATAGATTGCTAATGCAGCTGCATCTGCAATACTATGATTGGTTCGAATAAATTCGATACGGAAACATCCTAAGTTTATGGATTGTCCATACTTGATTACTTTACGTTTTGTAGATTTTAATAAGTTATGTTCTTTTAACTTATTCTCAATGATTCCCAAAGTAAGTTTTGTTGCATAGATTGGAACATTAATGTCTTTGATTACATAAGGTAGGGAACCAATATGATCCTCATGACCATGAGTGATAACAAATCCTTTTACCTTTTGAATATTATCTTTTAGGTAAGTAATATCAGGGATTACTAAGTCAATTCCGAGCATCTCATCTTCTGGGAATGCTAATCCACAGTCAACAACTATAATACTATCCTGATATTCAAATGCAGTAATATTCATACCAATTTGCCCTAAACCACCAAGTGGTATAATCTTTACCGCTGGTTTCGCATCTGGTTCTGGTGTTTCAACCGGAACGGTTAATTCAACCTTATTATTATTCGCAGCACGCTCTACCTTAAAAGGTCTTGGCTTTCTTCTCATACGATTGTTTCGATCCGAATTTGCGTTTCTGCGATTGGCACCTCCTGGTTCCATCTGGTTATTTTTGCTTTCAATGTTGTTTTCTTTACTATTTTCTTTTCCTTTCAAAATTGCACCTCCAAAATTTTATATGTAATTTCGTCGGGCAAACGTTTGGAAGTGGACGTTTTTATTCCTCTTGATTGTTTGCATCTCTCTCTGTAAAACATTTACAAGCACTGCAAATACCAAATAACTTTACCTCGTGATTTAAAACTTGAAAATCCATGGTAGCTTCTATTTTTTGCTCCAAATTCTCTAATAAATCATCTTGAAATGTAAATACTTGCCCACAATTCACACAAATTAGATGATGATGGTGGTGAACAGAATTCTCCTTACTGCCTTTACCGATTTCATACCTCACATATCCATCATTCAAATTAAGTTTATCAATTAGCTTTAATTCTGATAATACCTGTATGGTACGATAAACTGTGGCTAACCCAATATCAGGATACATATTTCTGACACAATCATAGATATCCTCAGCTGTAAGGTGTTCATCCGGTCGATTACTTAACACCTCTAGGATTGCGATACGTTGTGTTGTTACCTTTAACCCATTTTCTTTGAGTAAGGATTTAAAGTTTTCCTGCATATCTGTCATTCCATCACCTACTTCTCTTGCTCATTCCATGTTACGTTTGCTTACGTGAATTTCATTCTATCGTTACGATTTTATATATTATTAAAGTTTCACTTTCCGTTTATCTATATGTTTTTTTTACTTATATTATCGCATTTTTTCAACTATTTGAACCTTCCAATATTGTCCAAGCACCTGTATACTTATAAAACACGATTTTATAATATTTGTCAATTTGTTTATATCGTGAAAAATATCATAATAATGACATTATATTCCAGTTTGTAGTAAATTTTTATGATGATACCATTTGCTTTTATTATTTCAACCATCCAAACTATCATTGGAAGTTCCTATAAAGCATTTCGAGAAATTGCTAATTTAAACGTCTGTTTTTAATTTATAAAAATTACTTTGAAATTACCTACAAGTTAAAAGCATAACAAATAAAGGTAGCTACTACCTAATTTCAAACTTTCTCTTCTAATATAAAGTATGTCAAAGCGGATATTCGCAATCCGCTTACGTTACTTAATCATAACATCATTGCCATTACGTGGTATTAAATTATTCTGTTATTATATCTGTATCCTCTAATAATTCCTCAAATACAGCTGCGATTGCTTCTAATTCGTTATCGTCTTCCACCATATCATAAACTGCATCGGAACTTTCTTCTGATGATACATCTTTAAGAATGTAGGCATCTGCTTCTTCTGCATCCATATCCTCTGTTACTAATAAGTACTCTGTACCATTTAGTTTTGTTTGTTCAAGCACATAAAAGATTACTTCCTCATCGTCCTCGGTAAAGAAGCTTACTTTTCTATTATCTTCCATTAAAATTCCCTCTCTTACAATATATTCACTAGAATTATTACTTTGCTTACAATCCATGAAAACCTTTTCTGTCAATGATTTATAAGCAAAAGAAATTTTATAGTGAATCTGTTAAATTTAATTTCTTTTTATTCGATAAGTAGTCTAAATAACCTTGTAATATAAATACTGCTGCAAGTTTATCTACTACCTCCATCTTCTTTTTAAGACTGACTTCACCAGCATTTAGTACCTGATGAGCTGCAACCGTCGTTAAGCGCTCGTCCCATAACACTACATTAAGTCCTGTCCTACGTCGAAGATGCTCTGCAAATTCTTCTGATTTTTCAGCACGTTCACCTATGGTATTGTTCATATTCTTCGGATACCCGAGTACAATTTCTTCTACTTCATATTCTTTTATTAATTCTTCAATTCGTGCTAGAGTCTGACGTAGTTTAGTCTCTGACTTTCTACGTATCACTTCAATACCCTGTGCTGTAAGTTTTAAACTATCACTGATAGCCACACCTACCGTCACAGAGCCATAATCCAAACCCATTATTCTCATTAGCTTTAACCTCTGAAATCTTACATTAATAGAAAAGCAGCGCGATTGCCACTTTCCTATTAATTATGACAAGTGAGACCGTTTGCAGGTTCATCTTGAATTAATTCCATATCCTTATCTTCTTTTTAAATGATTATCAATGTAATAATGCATTAATTCCTCTAAAATTTCATCACGTTCGACTTTCATAATCAAACTTCTGGCATTTCTGTGGTTTGTAATATAGGTCGGATCTCCGGACATGATATATCCCACAATCTGATTTACCGGATTATATCCCTTCTCAGTTAAAGCGAGATACACGATGTCAATAACATCCTTCACCACGATTTCTGGTTGTTTCTGAACTCTAAAATATTGTGTATTGTTTATCTCCTGCATCTCATCACGCCCTTCCCAGTCAACGGTAATCATTTAACAAACCTCGATATCCGAATAATACAATTCCATATTGGACCGTTCATCTTTTTGCAACTTACTAATATCATAATACAAATGTTCGGAAATTTCAATCTATTATTTCTGAAAGCAAAACATCTTCGTTCAAATACCCCGTAATTCGGACGTTTACTAACTCATTACTTTTTAAGTCTGATGCAGGAATAGCAACTTTCACATAACGAGTAGTATGACCAATCATATACAATGTATCCTCTATCATCGTTTCTTCTTCTGTCAAAACTATTTCCTTGGTTTCGATAAAAGAATCTAAATATTTTGTTCTCATCTTTTTCTCTGAATCAAATAAAATTTCACTACGCTTAGATTTTATTTGTTCTGGCACTTGGTTTGGCATTGCTTCTGCTTTCGTACCTTTTCTCTTGGAATACTTAAAAATATGCATCTGAGAAAATTGAACTTTTTCAAGGAATGCTTTTGTTTCTTCAAACTCTTCCTCTGTTTCCCCAGGGAATCCAACGATTACATCTGTAGTAATTGCCGCATTTTCATAATACTTTCGAATAATCTCACAACGTTTGTAATAATCATCAGGAGTATATTTACGATTCATTCTTGCTAATGTTTC
The DNA here is from genome assembly GCF_031997925.1 of Lachnoclostridium sp. Taxonomy (NCBI): domain Bacteria; kingdom Bacillati; phylum Bacillota; class Clostridia; order Lachnospirales; family Lachnospiraceae; genus Lachnoclostridium; species Lachnoclostridium sp. Next base: position 21,696 of record NZ_DAMADT010000006.1, read on the forward strand.
TTTACAACCACTTTGGAGGGATAAATGAAAGTGAGGGCATAATTTTGATTTACTAGCAAGAGTTTTAACAAATTCTTCGGTGATTATTCTTGGTTCTAAAGAACTTAAACGAATTCTATTAAGACCTTCTATTTCACTTAAGCTTAAAACAAGTGTCATTAAAGGTGAAATGCCATTCTCAGGAAGTAAAGCTGCTTGCTCTTTTACTGAAAGTGTCTCTAGTCCATAAGAAGATAAATGGATTCCAGTTAAGACTATTTCTTGATATCCATTTTCTACAAGACGTATCACTTCTTTTTTGATTTCTTCTTCACTTCTACTTCTAATTCTGCCACGAGCATAAGGAATAATACAGTAACTACAGAATTGATTACAACCATCTTGAATTTTAATATATGCTCTTGTTTTTTCTGTCACAGCTGCTATGGCTAATTCCTCGTATTCAAAATCCTTATCAATATCTATGACAGCATAATTGCTTTGATTATCATAATATTCATCTACCAAGAAAACAATTTCGTTCTTTTTATTATTTCCAATCACTAAGTCAACGGTATCATCCTCAAGCAAAGCTTCTTTTGCTGCCTGTACATAGCAACCAACCGCAATTACTATGGAGTCTGGATTATTCTTTTTCGCTTTATGAAGCATTTGACGGGATTTTCTATCCGCAATATTCGTAACTGTGCAGGTATTTACAACGTAAATATCCGATTGTTCTTCAAACTCTACTATCGTAGCACCAGCATCTAAAAAGAGTTGCTGCATAGCTTCTGTTTCATAGGAATTTACCTTACAGCCAAGCGTTAAGAAAGCTACCTTTTTACCAGTCACATTATTCATATTAGTTTTGTTGGTATTACTCGTTTGATCAATTTCTTGCATTTGTAGCTACAATCCTTTCTATATTCAGGCTTATCAAAAAATAAACCGAAAATTATCATAAAATATTATGTCCTTTTTTCTACACTTTGTATATTGACATTTAATTAGGTTAAATGTAGTATATTAGTGAGATAGGTTTCCTGTGTATTCCAGATATTTTGGAAATAAGGTACCATAAATTCATAGTATCCTGCGGGGTTTACAGTTTCCGCTATGGACTTGAATAATACATCAACATCATTAAGGAGGAATTTCTCATGAAAACAGTAAAGATTTCATTAAATTCAATTGATAAGGTTAAGTCCTTTGTAAACGATGTTACTAAATTCGATTCCGATTTTGATTTAGTATCCGGAAGATATGTTATCGATGCAAAATCTATTATGGGTATATTCAGTTTAGATTTATCTAAGCCAATCGAACTTAATATCCATGGCGATGGTAACATGGATGATATTTTAGCAATTTTACAGCAATACATCGTTGAGTAGTAAAACATAATCAAACAGTTGTTATCAGAAGATAACAACTGTTTTTTTATTACTTTACAGTAATAATTTCTCTTGTATCAATCGCTGTCTTTACCATTTCATCTATTTTTTCTGATAGATTAAGCTCATTCTTTTCTATTACGGATAATATTGGTCTTGTTACTGGATGTTTTGCCACGAAAATTGTACAGCAATCTTCATAAGGCAATACTGATGTTTCAAAAGTTCCAATTCGTTCTGAGATATCAATGATCTCCTGCTTATCCATACCGATTAGCGGACGATATACTGGCATTGTACAAACTGCATTTGTTGCAGCTAGGGAATGCATAGTCTGGCTTGCTACCTGGCCAATACTTTCTCCTGTAATTAAACCAATGCATTTATCGCGATTTGCAATTTTTTCAGCTATTTTCATCATATAGCGGCGCATTATAATCGTTAATTCTTCATGAGGGCACTTCTCATATATATATAACTGAATATCTGTAAAGTTCACGACATGAAGCTTAATTGGTCCTGTGTATGCAGATATTATCTTAGCTAAATCAACTACCTTTTGCTTCGCACGCTCACTGGTATAAGGAGGTGCATGAAAATAAGTTGCTTCTATTGTTACACCACGCTTTGAAATCATATATCCAGCAACCGGGCTATCAATACCACCAGATAATAATAACATTGCTCTTCCACCTGTACCTACTGGCATACCACCTGGGCCCTTTAAGGTGTTAGAATATACATAAGCTTTGTTACGAACTTCCACGGTAATATATTCTTGTGGTGTGTGAACATCAACAGATAGTTCTGGAAAGCGGTTTAACAAATACGCACCCATCTTAGAACAAATCTCAGGTGATTGAATTGGATACTGCTTGTTACCACGTTTCGCCTCTACTTTAAACGTAAAAGGTTTACGGCCATAGAATTTCTCTACATAATCACCAACTTCTTGTTTAATGTTTTCCCAATCGGTTGACTCAATTACGACAACTGGACTTATTCCTGTAATACCAAATACTCTTTGTAATGCCGCAACGGTTTCATCGTAATCGAAATCATCTGGACATTCAACAAAAACACGTCCTTGTTCCCTGGATACTGCATACTCTCCTAGTTTATTTAAGTTAAAACGAATCTGGTCTTTAAGGGCGTTCTCGAATACATGACGATTTTTACCTTTTAGACCAATCTCTGCGTACTTTATTAAAAATGCTTTATACATAAAATTCTCCATTCTTCCACCATCCCGCAATTTTGGGTGGCGGCGCAATATTTGTATAGTGAATTATAAAACTATTCTCTATGTGAAAATTAGTTTTTACATTCACTGTATGAAAATTGGATTTTCTTTTTTCTGTGCGACATTGGCTTATATTTTCACTCTTGAAAACTTGACTGCACAAAAATCTGGAAGTTTGTTTCGAGTATTACACAGGTACAAACTTCCGTGTACTGTTGTCCTCTATTATTTTCTGGTATATCGACGTAACATAGGTACTATTTCATTTAGTACCTCCAAGGTATAATCAATCTCATCCATCTTAGTGTTAACAGAAAAGCTAAATCTGAGTGTAGAGTCTAATAAGCTTTTTTCTACACCAATTGCCATTAAAGAACCAGATAAGCTTGGATGATTCGAAGCACATGCGGAACCAGAAGAAACATAGATTTCTCTATCTTCAAGTGCATGCAATAATACTTCACTACGGATGCCTGGAAAACTTGCACTCACGACATGCGGAGCAGTTAAATGTACTCTTTCTGATAAGGATATGTCTTCTTGTTCTTTAAATACCGCGTTAACGACCACTTCTGGTATCTGTTGCAGTCCTTCGATCATATGAGTCTTCAAGTTATAAAGATGATTGATTTTTTCATCATGGTTCTCATAAATTTCACTTATCGCTTGATAAAGACCAGCGATTGCAGGAACATTTTCAGTACCAGAACGATAACCTTTTTGCTGTCCACCACCATGAATGATTGGTTTTACCTTAACTTTATCTTTGATATATAAAAATCCAGCACCTTTTGGTCCGTGGAACTTATGCCCGCTTACAGACATTAAATCAATGCCTTCTTTCTTTGGAAAAATCTTAAGCTTTCCAAAACTTTGGATTGCATCGGTATGAAATAAAACATCTGGCTTTTTCTCTTTCACAAGCTTAGATAATCTTGCAATATCCTGAATAGCACCAACCTCGTTATTTACATACATAATGGACACTAAAGTAGTATCATCACAGATCTCATTTAATAACGCTTCCTCAATAACCTTACCGTTTTTATCTACAGGTACATAACTGATACGGAATCCAAAATCTTCAAGTGCTATTAAAGGATTGTGCACGGATGGATGTTCAAATTGTGTTGTAATAATATGTTTTCCAGAACGTTGATACGCAAGTGCAGTACCGATTAAAGCCATATTATTGGATTCTGTACCTCCAGAGGTAAAGACAATCTCCTTTGGCTCCACCTTAAGAAGCCTTGCAATTGACTCCTTCGCATCTTTGATATATCGTTCCGCTTCCATACCCTTCCGATGCATTGAGGAAGGGTTACCAAAGTTAACGTAAAGTGCATCCACCATGATATCACGCACTGATTCCGATACTTTAGTTGTAGCGGCATTATCTAAATAAGCTATCATTATAAAACCATGCCTTTCCATAAGCCTGCAAACTTTGGGCTGCAGGCACAAATATACGTGTAAAAAATTTTGTTTTTTATATTACACTAAGCTGGGGTTTTACGCCATAAAAAAGGATCCAAAAACTATTCAAATCAATCAAATCATTTTATGTCCTTTAAATGTATTAAAACTATGCTTAGTCTTTCAAATGTATTGAAACCTTAATTTTTCTTCAAATGTATTAAAATTATTCTTCTTCCAGTGTTAGCATGAAATAAGAAAGCATTGCTAAACCAGCAGTTTCCGTACGTAGTATTCGTTTTCCAAGTGTAACCGGAGTAATTCCATGTTCCTTAGCTAAATCAATCTCTTCCTCTTCAAAACCGCCTTCTGGTCCTATCATAACGCCAATTGAAGTTTTCCCTTTGGATTGATTGATTAACTCTCTCGTCTCCTTAATACCACTAGCACACTCGTAAGGTAGAATTGACATATCGCATTCGGAAGCCATTTTGATTGCATCTTGATACGAAACTATCTCATGAACTCTAGGAATAAAACCTCTACCCGATTGCTTTGCTGCACCTTCTGCTATCGCCTGCCAACGCTCAAGCTTTTTTTGTTCCTTTTTCTTATCTTCTAATTTTACGATCGTTCGTTTCATCATGACTGGAACAATTTCATAAGCACCAAGTTCTACGGCTTTTTGAACAATCAATTCCATTTTATCTTTTTTCGGTAACCCTTGAAACAAGATTAATTTCGCAGGTAACTCAGTGTCTGTTTTTTTACGCTCAGTTATAGACAATATAATATTATCTTTTTCAAACTCTGCTATTATACAACAATAATCGTTACCTTGTCCATCACAAGCGATTAATTTTTCCCCTATTTTCATACGAAGAACATTTTTTATATGATTTACATCCGCACCATCGATGCGGATTGTTGTATCGGAAATGTTAGTTGATTCAATATAAAATCGTTGCATTTACTCTCCCATCTGCAAAATCACATGCAAGAATCAATTTTCTATTATCATAGGTCTTTTTTGTAATAAACTTTTTATAATAAGTCTTTTTTTATAATAAATCTTTTTATTATAGATCTTTTTAATAGTTTTTTTATAGATCTTTTTTAGAATAGATCTTTTTTTATAATAGGTCTTTTTTCATACGACATTATAACACGTAACAAAAAAGAATGCTATACATAAAAAAAGTGGGAATGAAACGATTACGTTTCTACCCACATTTTTATTTATTACAAAAAAATTCGCGAAGCGTGCTTTTTCTTGTTTACTCTGGTTTCTTCGCTACTATAGAAGTCCAGTCTCCCATGGTAGTAATTTCTTCTATGATAAATCCATTTTTTATAATAGCTTCTTTTACTTCTTCTGCTTTCATATCAATGATACCAGAACTGATAAAATAAGCTCCTGGTTTCATAAATTCGCCTACCACAGCTGATAAAGGTATGATAATGTCGGCTAAAATGTTTGCAACCACAAAATCATAGCTATTAAGACCAATGCGCTCACGTAGCTCTCTGTCATCAATAACATTACCATCGAATAGTTCTATTCTGCCTTCTGTTCTTGTTGCGGTATTAGAGGATTGACATAATACAGCTTCTAACTGATTTACGTCACAATTTTCCTTGGATGCAGTTACTGCATTTTCATCGATATCAATTGCAACTGCTGTTTTTGCTCCCAGCTTTCTACCTATTATGGTAAGGATACCACTACCACATCCAACATCTAATAAAGTAGCACCAGGCTGCATGTATTTTTTTATATTAAGAATACATAACTTGGTTGTCTCATGGGCTCCTGTTCCAAAAGCGGTTCCAGGATCAATCTCAATAACTAAGTCCGTTTCCTTACGTTCCTCTAGTTTTTCCCAAGTTGGTTTAATTACAATGGTATCATCCACACGAAATGGTTTAAAAAATTCTTTCCAATTGTTTATCCAATCCTTATCTTCCGTTTCTGATAAAGAGAGCTTCCCACTACCAACCTCAACAAAGTCACGTAGTTCCTCTAACCCTTCCTGAATTGAAACATTGAGAGAAGGTAAATCTTCCTCGTTCTCCAAGTAAAAATTAATAGTAGCAATACCGTCATCTTCACCTAATTCAGGAAGAATATCGATAAACATCCTTTTCTTCTCTTCTTCGGTAATCGGCACCTTATCTACAACTTCAATTCCTTCAATTCCAAGAGATAGAAGCATATCGCAGACTAAATCTACCGCTTCCGTCGTTGTTTCCAACGATAATTTTTTCCATTTCATGTAAATCCTCCTGGTAGCATGCCTTCCCTAAGGTACAAAACATACTGTCTCATACCTTAATATACTGGAGGGTTACGCTCTATTTTTGTTCCTTATTTTCCGAAAAATTTCTTTTTCTTTTCTTTTGAATCCTCAGTAGTATCCTCTGGTTTTTTACCAGATACGGATTCTTCAAATTTCTTTAATAAGTCTTTTTGCTCATTATTTAATTTTGTTGGAACTTGTACAACTAACGTTACATAGTGATCCCCACGAACATCTTTGTTTCGTAAGGTCGGAACACCTTTTCCACGAAGACGTACTTTCGTATCTGTTTGAGTTCCTGGTTTTACTTCATATAAGACATCGCCATCTACGGTGCTGATTCTTACATCTCCACCAAGTGCTGCCTGTGTAAATGTCATTGGTGCTGTTGAATAGATATCGTAGTCCTGTCTCTGGAAGATTGGATGTCTACTAACATTTACTTCAACTAATAAGTCACCACGTTCGCCACCGTTCGTACCAGGTTCTCCTTTACCACGAATACGGATACTCTGGCCATTGTCAATACCAGCAGGAACAGAAACTTGAATTTTCTTTTTACGGCTGATATAACCGCTACCATAGCAATCTGGACATTTTTCTTTGATAATCTTACCAGTACCACGACAATCCGGGCAGGTTTGAACGTTACGGACCATACCAAATAAGGACTGCTGAGTAAAGGTTACCTGTCCTTTACCATTACACTTATGACATGTTTCCGCTGAACTACCAGTTTTTGCACCAGAACCATGACAAATTTCACATTCATCTTTTAGTGATAGCTCGAGTTCCTTTTCACAGCCAAACACTGCTTCTTCAAAGGTGATACGAATGGCAGTACGTAGGTTTGCTCCATTCATTGGACCATTGCTGGTACGAGTTCTTCTTCCCCCACCAAAGATGTCTCCGAAGATATCACCAAAGATATCTCCCATATCACCCATATTAAAATCAAAACCGCCAGCTCCGCCGCCACCCTGTTCAAAAGCAGCATGACCAAACTGATCATATTGTCTCTTTTTCTCCTGGTCACTTAAGACAGCATATGCCTCGGAAGCCTCCTTAAACTTTGCTTCCGCAGTCTGATCCCCTGGATTTGCATCCGGATGATACTGCTTTGCAAGTTTACGATAAGCTTTTTTGATTTCATCGTCCGATGCACTCTTTGAAATCCCAAGCACCTCGTAATAATCTCTCTTATCTGCCATAACTATCCTCCAACATTCACATTATCCAACAACAAGCGCCTCCGACTTTTCATAACATTAAGCCATTGGTCCGCTAGTATTTTTACAAAAATTTTGATAAGTGACCTCCCGTCACAATTATACATGTATTCGCAAATAGCTGTCCTACGATTACCGCCAGTAACCATAAGACAGCTTAGCATCTTCACAAGGACCTTAAGCACAATTCCTCGCCTGAATAAAATATTATAACGAAATTACAGAAAAGAATCAACCCTTTTTTATCAAGTACTTTTTACTCCCAATTGTAGTAGGAAAACACCACATTTAGGGGTTGCGAAAAGCGCTTTCAAGTGCTTTTTGCTCCAAATTAACACCACATTTAGGGTTGCGAAAAGCGCTCTCAAGTGCTTTTTGCTCCAAATTTCACACTTAGGGGTTGCGAAAAGCGCTCTACGAGCGCTTTTTGCTCAATTATACTTCTCTATAATCTCCATCAACTACATCATCGCCTGCATAAGTGTCACCCTGAGGGCCAGCTCCAGACATATCAGGGCCTGCACCTGCTGCACCTTGTGCACTTTCATAAAGTTTTGCAAATAATGCCTGAGCACTATTCATTAACTTCTCCTTTGCAGCCTTCATGTCTTCAACTTCGCCTTCTGACATAACTTCTGGATTTGCTTTTGCAACTAAATCCTTTAAGTGATTTAAGTCAGCTTCCACAGCAGCCTTTTCGTCAGCACTTACTTTATCACCAACTTCACTTAATGCTTTTTCTGTCTGGAATACGATAGAATCTGCATCATTTCTAGTATCAACTGCTTCTTTACGCTTCTTATCTTGAGCTTCGTATTCAGCTGCCTCTTTTACTGCCTTCTCGATATCGTTGTCAGACATGTTAGAACCAGCAGTTATTGTGATGTGCTGCTCTTTTCCAGTTCCAAGATCCTTTGCAGATACATTTACGATACCATTTGCATCGATATCGAATGTAACTTCGATCTGTGGAATACCTCTTCTTGCTGGTGGAATTCCATCAAGACGGAATTGTCCAAGACTCTTGTTGTCTTTCGCAAATTGTCTTTCACCCTGTACCACGTTGATATCTACTGCTGTTTGATTATCTGCAGCTGTTGAGAAGATTTGGCTCTTCTTTGAAGGAATTGTTGTATTTCTTTCAATTAATCTTGTTGCAATACCACCCATTGTCTCGATAGAAAGTGAAAGTGGAGTTACGTCAAGAAGTAAGATATCGCCTGCACCAGTATCACCAGCTAATTTTCCACCCTGAACACTTGCACCGATAGCAACACATTCATCTGGGTTTAAGCTCTTACTTGGCTCGTGTCCTGTTAATTGTTTCACCTTATCCTGAACAGCAGGAATACGTGTAGAACCACCTACTAATAGTACCTTGCTAAGTTCAGATGGAGCTAATCCAGCATCTTTTAATGCGTTCTGAACAGGGATTGCTGTTCTTTCTACTAAATCATGAGTTAATTCATCAAATTTAGCACGAGTTAAGTTAAGGTCAAAATGCTTTGGTCCTTCACTTGTTGCTGTGATGAATGGAAGGTTGATGTTTGTTGTTGTAGCTGAAGATAACTCTTTCTTAGCTTTTTCAGCAGCTTCTCTTAATCTTTGAAGTGCCATCTTATCAGTAGATAGGTCAACACCTTCTGCCTTCTTAAACTCATCTATAAAGTAACGTGTTACTCTTTCATCGAAGTCATCACCACCAAGTCTGTTATCACCGGAAGTTGCAAGAACTTCGATAACGCCATCACCGATTTCAATGATAGAAACGTCAAAAGTACCACCACCTAAGTCGTATACCATGATTTTCTGCTCATGCTCGTTATCAAGACCGTAAGCAAGTGCTGCTGCTGTTGGCTCGTTAATAATTCTCTTAACATCAAGACCAGCAATCTTACCCGCATCTTTAGTAGCCTGTCTTTGAGCATCGTTAAAGTAAGCAGGTACTGTAATAACAGCTTCTGTTACCTTTTCACCAAGATAACCTTCTGCATCCGCTTTTAATTTCTGAAGAACCATTGCAGAAATTTCCTGTGGAGTGAATTTCTTGTCATCAATAGATACTCTGAAATCAGTACCCATATGTCTCTTAATAGAAGAGATTGTCTTATCAGAATTGGTAACAGCTTGACGTTTTGCAGGCTCACCAACAATTCTTTCTCCAGTTTTTGTAAAAGCTACTACGGATGGAGTAGTTCTAGAACCTTCTGTATTAGCAATAACAACTGGCTTTCCGCCTTCCATTACAGCAACGCAAGAGTTCGTTGTACCTAAATCAATACCAATGATTTTACCCATAATATATTCCTCCTAATTTTTTATAGAAATCTATTTATTGAGGACAAGGAATGCAATAACATTCTCCTGTTCTATAAAATAACCAATTTATTTATTCCAATGTATATCATCTTTCATCAAATATTATTTGATTCAATGTTATTTGATTAGTTTTTTGTAAGGTAATAAATTACTTACTCAAAAACTACAGGACTATCTTAATTTACTACTTTTACCATGCTGTGTCTAACCACAGATTCACGGTACATATATCCTTTTTGGAATTCTTCTGATACAATGTTTTCACCGTATTCCTCATCTTCTGAATGCATAACTGCATTATGGAAATCAGGATCAAATTCCTTTCCTACTGCTTCGATTTGCTTTACACCAGCAGCTTCTAATGTAGTAACAAGTTGTTTGTAGATTTTCTCAATTCCTTGAACAAAAGCACTTTCTTTCTCTTCTATT
>NZ_DAMADT010000006.1:32017-38686 GCF_031997925.1 Lachnoclostridium sp.
GGCAGCTAATCCACGTTCAAAATTATCAATCACTGGAAGGATACGTTCAATAATATCTTTTGCTCCAATTTCAAACATCTGAGATTTTTCTTTTTCTGTACGTTTTCTGAAATTTTCAAACTCTGCCATATTACGCATTAACCGGTCGGTTAATTCATCAATCTTTTCATCCTTTTTGTCTTTCTTTTCTTTCTTCTTAAAAAAGGACTTTTTCTCTTTTGAACCATCCTCAGATGCAGTATCTTCTTCATAAACTTCTTCACTTGCATCTTCGTTTTCTGTGGTATCCTCTACTTCCGATTGATTCTCCTGGTCGATAGCTTCTGAAGCTTTGTTTGTTTTTTCAATATCCTTTTCCATATCTTCCACTTCATCTGCCATCAGATCTTTTAAATCCATGTTATCCGCCACGTTTATGTCACCCTTCTTTCTTTATCTATCATTGTCTTTCTTAAATATTTCATCCAACTGACACATAAGGTTTTGCAGTGTACTTACTACCTTATCATAATCCATTCTCTTCGGGCCAATGATACCAATTTTACCATAGACACCTTCTTCAATTTGATAGGTTGCAGTAACTACTGCACAATCCTTCATTGAGTCTACCGGGGTTTCATTCCCGATGTAAACTTGTATCCCACGGTTTTCACCGCTGGAAACTTCATTGTTCATAAGATTCGTCAGTTGCTTTTTTTCCTCTAAAGTGTAGAGTAATTCGCTGGCTTTCTCCATGTCATTCAGTTCTGGATATTTAAGAATATTCGTTGCTCCACTGGTAAATATCTGAATATCATCTTCTTCACTAATGGCTTGTGCAACCGCATCTAAAATATCGCTAACCACGGAGCTATGTTCTGCCGCTTGTTCCTTCATTTTACGGATTAATGCAAGATTAATTTCACTTAAATCCAAACCTTGTAGGAACGTATTTAATACAATGTTTAATTTTAGAAGTGTTTCCTTATCTAATGGTTCCGCAATAGCAATTATCTTATTCTTTACAATATTGCCTTCTAGAACAATTATTGTTAGAATTTGCGTCATATCAACTTCTGAAACTTGAAGGAATTTAACCTTTCTAGAACGATATTGCGGGGATGTCACCATCGTTGCATAATTCGTATTTACAGCAAGAAGTCTTGCAACTTGCTGTAGTAAGGTTTCCATCTTATCAGCCTTTTCAAGCAACATCTCTCGCATGTTTTCGACCTCGGTTACCTTATCCTCCATCATGGTATCCACATAAAGTCGATACCCCTTATCTGATGGGATTCGTCCAGCAGAGGTATGCGGCTGAATGATGTAGCCTAATTCTTCTAAGTCAGCCATTTCGTTTCGAATGGTTGCAGAACTTAGATTTAAATCCGTATACTTCGAAATTGTTCTAGAACCGACAGGTTCGCCAGTTTCTAAATAATTTCGAATTATAGCTTGTAAAATTCTAAGCTTTCTGTCATCTAGCTGCACATTACCCTCCTTCTCAAACCAAGATCGTTTGTATATTCTTGCAAGTGGTTATTGCATTGAAGAAACGGGATTAATTCAAAACTTTCGAATCTTCCGTTTTTATTGTTAGCACTCATTGAGGTAGAGTGCTAACATCTTTATACATAAAATATCACTATTAAAATCGTTTGTCAACTCCTATTTTAAGAAAATACATTAAAATTTCATGAGGAACTTGCATTTTAATAAAAAAGATATCATCCGTTTGATTTTTTTTTTCATTGATTTTACAGTAGAAATTTTAGATATAACATCCTGTAAATTTTTTAGTATATATCATCCTGTAAATATTTTAGATATCCGTATCATCCAGTAAAAATTCCGCTAATACCTGATTGCTTACATCAATACCTATATCTGTAAGAGAAACATGATCCTCATCTATCTTTAATAGGCCATTCTTTTGTAACTGCATTAGCTTCGTGCCATAGATTTCCTCCATGGAAATCAAAAATTGCTGTTTAAATTCCTTTTTACTAACACCTTTACTAAGACGCAATCCAAGAAACATAAACTCTTCCATTTCAGCATTCTTACTAAGTACCTCTTCTACTTGTCTTACCTCTAAGGAGGAGTTTAATGCTTTTACATAATCGTTTATAGCATCAAAATTGCGATATCTAACATGATCTATGAAAGAGGAAGCACCAAGACCTAACCCTAAGTATTCCATCCTTTTCCAATACCCGATATTATGAAGGCATTCCCTCCCTGGTTTTGCATAATTAGATATTTCATATCGATTGTAACCTGACGAATGCAGTATCTCCTTTGTATGTTCGTACATTAATCTATCAAGTATCACATCCGGAATGGCATCCTTTTCTTCCCCGTGTTCTGAGAATCTTTCATAAAAGGAAGTCCCTTCTTCTAAGATGAGGTTATATGCTGATATATGCTCCGGCTCTAACTTAAGGACCTTCTCTAATGTAGTTTCATAGGATTCTAAGGTCTGATAAGGTAGAGCGGACATTAAATCTATATTGATATTTTGAAAACCAACTTCTCTTGCATGTTCATAATTTTCCACAAATTCCTCAAAAGTATGAATTCTTCCTAATAATCTTAACTCTTCATTATTCGCACTTTGTAGTCCGAAACTCAATCGGTTAATCCCAAGAGTATAATAACCGAAAAGCTTATCTTTCGTAACAGTACCTGGATTACATTCTATCGTAATCTCACAAGTAGATACGATTTCAAAACATTCCTTTATCGTATCAAAAATTCGTCCAATCTGCTCTAGAGGTAAAAGAGAAGGAGTCCCTCCTCCAAAGAATATCGAGACAACTCGGTATTCTAAAGGAAGTGACCCCTGACTTTTAATCTCTTTACACAAGAAATCAGTATACTTTAACATCTCATCCTGACTTGCTGGTCCAGATAAGAAATCGCAGTAGTTACATTTTCTTGCACAGAATGGAATGTGAATATAAAGTTCTAAATCTTTTTTCATTCTAATAATCATGCCTTTCATAGCCTGCAAACTTTGGGCTGCAAGCACAATATTAACACCCATTCATTCCAGCGCTTATGCGCTTTTTCATAACTAAATTAAATATATTGTACTTTATATTACTGACCAATATCGTCATCTTTCCTTGTATGGCTTGTCGTACTATCTCCTAGTCCTCATCTAACTTTAACACGCTCATGAAGGCCTTTTGTGGGATCTCAACGTTACCAATCTGGCGCATACGTTTCTTTCCTTCCTTCTGTTTTTCAAGAAGTTTTCTCTTACGGGAGATATCACCACCATAACATTTTGCAAGTACGTCTTTTCGCATTGCCTTAACTGTTTCACGAGCTATAACTTTACTTCCAACAGCCGCTTGAATCGGGATTTCAAATAAATGTCTAGGAATTTCATCCTTTAGCTTTTCACACATTCTTCTGCCACGTTCATAAGAAGATTCTCCGTGTACAATAAAGGATAGAGCATCGACTTCTTCTTTATTAATAAGAATGTCTAGTTTCACTAATTCACTTGGAACATATCCCTTCATCTCGTAATCAAAGGATGCATAACCTCTGGATCTTGATTTTAAAGCATCAAAGAAATCATAAATAATTTCATTTAACGGTAAATCATAACGAAGTAATGCTCTAGTAGATTCTATATACTCCATTCCAAGGTAAATACCACGACGTTCCTGACAAAGAGTCATAATCGCTCCTACAAATTCTGTAGTAACCATGATCTCTGCTTTTACCATAGGCTCTTCCATATGCTCAATCTCGGATGGATCTGGTAAATTAGATGGGTTTGTTATCTCTAACATCTCTCCATTGGTTTTATAAACTTTATAAATAACGCTTGGTGCGGTAGTTACGAGGTCTAAGTTATATTCTCTCTCCAAACGCTCCTGAATAATTTCAAGATGCAACAAACCAAGGAATCCACAACGGAAACCAAATCCAAGCGCAACAGAGGTCTCTGGTTCAAATTGAAGAGAAGCATCATTTAACTGTAATTTTTCTAAAGCATCACGAAGGTCTGGATACTTTGCACCATCCGCTGGATACATACCGCAGTACACCATTGGATTTACTTTCTTATATCCTGGTAGCGGAGTAGTACAAGGATTCTCTGCATCGGTTACGGTATCACCTACACGAGTGTCCTTAACATTTTTTAAACTTGCTGTAATATATCCTACCATACCTGCAGATAATTCTTCCGCTGGGATAAACTGTCCAGGTCCAAAAATACCAAGCTCAACTACATCTGCAGTTGCACCAGTAGCCATCATCTTGAGCGTTGTTCCCTTCTTAACAGTACCCTCCATAACCCTACAAAAAATAATAACACCTTTATAGGAATCGTAAATAGAGTCAAAGATAAGAGCCTGTAGCGGTGCATTCTTATCTCCTTTTGGAGCTGGTACTTTAGAAACAATCTGCTCTAGTACTTCTTCGATATTAATACCATTCTTGGCTGATATCAGAGGCGCATCCTGCGCTTCTATCCCGATAACATCCTCGATTTCTGCGATAACACGTTGTGGATCAGCACTTGGTAAGTCAATTTTATTAATGACTGGGAAAACATCGAGATTATGATCAAGCGCCAAGTAAACATTCGCTAAGGTCTGCGCTTCGATTCCCTGTGCTGCATCTACGACTAAGATTGCACCTTCACACGCTGCAAGGCTTCGTGAAACTTCATAGTTAAAGTCAACGTGTCCAGGGGTATCAATTAAATTAAAGATATACTCTTCTCCGTCCTTTGCCTTATATACAGTACGTACAGTCTGTGCCTTAATTGTAATACCACGTTCTCTCTCAAGTTCCATATTATCTAACACCTGAGATTGCATTTCTCTGCTCGTAAGTAAACCAGTTTTTTCAATAATACGATCTGCAAGCGTAGATTTACCATGATCTATATGAGCAATAATACAAAAATTTCTGATTCTCTTCTGGTCAATACCTGACATGTTTTTCCTCCTGGGATTTATCACTTACATAACTTATATGATTTTCATTATCTTGGGGGTCAAGGCATATCTATGCCTCGTATATATGCCTTGCATATACGCAATCATATTTGCTACGCACATTAAGTATGCTTTCTAAACATACATAAAAAATCTCCATGCTAAATATCTATTTATATCGAACCTGCACGGGGATTTCCTTCTTGATTTTCACATCTTTTCTGTAAGCAAATTTCTACATAATGATTTATTATACCATATTCGTGGATACATATGGAATGCAGCTCTTTTTATCGTTTATGTGCACTCACTTGTCTGGCGCTTTATTTGCAAGATCATATGATATGCAGCACTTTGTGCCATCTATGTGCACCCACAACGTCTGACACTGGTATAATATCTGTCGACATTATACCATACCAAAACTTTGCTGACAAGGAGATACTATCGCATACTATGATAACAATAGTTAAGTGTAAATCATCACTTGTAGAGTTTATAATTGATAGGCAATTGCATAACAATTTCTATGAATATAAAAAGTTTGGAAAGCCACAATTAAATGCGACTCTCCAAACATAAATTTGAATCTCTTCCTATATTATATTGTTCTATCCTTTTTACTTCTATACTTAAGATTTATGATGTTGGTACTAATTTTACTGCAATTCAGATAAATCAAAATTATAGATAGAAGCATTTAGTTCAATCATGTCAATATTTCTTAGTAGTACTCCGATATGAGAGATCACTACTGATAGCGCACTTTTAGTTATATCACAATTTTGTAATTTAGTTTTACTCTGTGTATTATTTTATCCTTTATGGATTTGATAATAGTTGATTTAATATCACAGACAAAGGTTCCATTGCATTATAAGCTTCTTGTACGGTATTGTTTTCTGTACCACATTCAATTAATAAATAACGTTTTGCAAGATGTTGATTATAACGCCAGTTCTTCAAATAATTTCTATGAACAAACCCTGGATATAGATTTCGACCTACCAATGCTGCCTGCAAACTAAAAGCAAGATTATCCTTAAGATTAGGATTATTTAGACGATCAATTGGTCCGTTTTTATCTCGAGATAAACCATTAAAAAACATGATTTGACAAGCATCTTTTCCATTCACAGTTGCCAACCGTTTCGGTCCACTATCTCTATGTAAATCAATCACAACTTCAATACTAGGATTCTCTGCTAGAATTTTTTCAATATTTGGTCTTGCAGTACTGTAAGCAAAATTTCGATTATTTTCTCCATTTGCTTTTTTATCGTAAGCGGTCTTATCGTGGTAAACTACGTATCCCATTTTCTCTAACAATTCCGTTAAATAATTACCTGCTCCAACAACAGTATCTGCCTGCACACCTGCTTTACTATCAATATAGGTTTCTGATGCATGCGTATGATAAATTAATATTTGAGGAGCATCCGTTCTTTTCTTAATCGTCATATTCTTTTTTAATAATTCATTTGCGTTAAATAATGATTTTATCACAGTAGTTGAGGTGTCAACAATATAAAAATTATCGATTAGATAATTCAGATCGCTTAGTTTCTCAAGAGAATAGTTACTTTTTATTAAATTACTAACGGAGATTGCAGGTTCGTTAAATCCTGGTAATGTCTGATTATTAACTTGACTTGAGTTATAATCCGGTAACCTAGACACATCACCTGTTTTGTATTCTATGATTAATTTTTGGTCAGTG
>NZ_DAMADT010000006.1:38696-71737 GCF_031997925.1 Lachnoclostridium sp.
GGTCAGTGGTGTCATCTTCCTTATCAAAAATATCGTTACCGTTTAAACTATCACTACTGTAATTCCTATTTTCCTCTTCTGCCAGTTCTTCCATACTACTATTTGAACCATCTGATACATGTTGTGACCACGCTAGTTGCTCCTCTTTCGATGTATCTCTATAGTCCTCGTCCATATTCTCTTTGTAATCTGCTAGATTGACATACTCAAGTGTGTCCTGATAATTAATATCCTCTTCTTCTCTTTGTTCATGAAACACTTGTTTTCCTTGATGAGAGGCATAATAATTAATTGAAAAGTCTTCGGCGACCGTATGTAATAAGGTAGTATCGGATACCTCATCCCGTTTCACATAACCAAATAATTCATTACAAGAGGAAGTGGCATTCAGATAGAGTGATTCAATAAAGCTGACACCCGCCTTTTTTGCTACACTGGTCATCTGTTCCGAGGCAAATACAACGATGCCTCGGAATATAATAAAACTTGCAACAATAATACAGCACGTTAGAATGATGCGATAAAAAATGAGTTCATATCTCCTAAAACGATGCCTCATGCTTACTTAGCTCCTTCCGCAAAAACACGAATTGATTGCCTCAGATAACGTAAAGCTGATGCATTTCATAGATTCGTCAATATTTTTTGGTGTTACAAACATATTATGAAAAGATTCCTGATTAGTTACTTCCGAAAAGAAGCTTTGAACTTCATTTTGGGAAAAACCTTGGCTATTTAACATATTTTCCATGGAATCTCGAATTATCGTCATTGCATCTACTACCGTAGGTACCCCTAGGGCAACAACTTTTACGCCAAGACTATCTTCATTTAACGCCATTCGATTATTCCCTATTCCTGCTCCTGGACTAATACCGGTATCACTTATTTGAATCGTTGTATTAACTCGACTAACACTACGAGAAGCCAACGCATCGATTGCTAAGATAACAGAAGGCTTGGTCTCTTTCATAATACCGCGAATGATTTCCACTGCCTCCATCCCCGTTTGAGCCATTACACCTGGGGCCAACGCACTGACACAAGTTAATTTATTTCTCTTTTTAAATTCATCACCATATTCTTTAATCAAATGCCTAGTAATAAATAAATTATCTACAACCCATGGACCTAGAGCATCTGGAGTTACCTCGCGATTGCCTAATCCCACTACCATTACACCTTTTTCTCTATCTTCACCAATCAGTTTTCGGATGTACTTACCGATTTCATCACTGATGGAACTGTGATATTCGTCATCTTTTTCCGATAGTTTTTGCGCTTCTATTGTTATATAGGTTCCCATCGGCTTTCTCATAGCCTTAGCACCTTGTTCATCTTTGATGATAACCGTAGTTATTTTCAAATCTTTTTCTTTTATATAATCTTCTTCTAAAACGACACCCTTGATTTCAACATCATCGTCTTCAAAACTCTCCCTAACCTCTAACGCTAAGTCTGTCCGAATATCTTCATAGCCTTTCTTCATTCATACTCTCCTTCTATCCTATGCTGACTTCTAGTAATTCATGACCGTATTTTCACATAGTTCACGGGTCATCTTGGTTTATTCTTTTACATTTTAGGATAAAATATGTATTGACATATAAAATGTTTTGTACTATTATATAACAGTATGTTCACTACAGAGCGTCCGTGTCCGGATCTATAGCGAACTTTCATGCGCATATTATAAAAGAACGTTATTTGGAGGTGTACAGATTGGCTAACATTAAGTCTGCTAAGAAAAGAATTAAGGTTATTGAGACAAAAACATTAAGAAATAAGGCAATCAAGTCTAAAGTTAAGACTTTAGTAAAGAAGGTTGAAGTTGCTGTGGCTGCCAGCGATAAAGATCTTGCTACTAAGAGCTTAAAGGATGCTGTAGTTGCTATCGACAAAGCTTCTTCTAAGGGTGTTTACCACAAGAAGACTGCTGCTAGAAAAGTTGGTAGATTAGCAAAGGCTGTTAATTCTATTGCTTAATTTTTATAGTATATAATGTGGGAGTGCTGCTGCACTCTCATTTTTTTATTTAAATTATAATCTATGCAAAAATATCTTCTTAATTATTTCTATATATTGAATTCTTCTATTTCTATTTAATGAATTCTTCTCCTATTTCTATTTAATGAATTCTTCTCCTATTTCTATCTAATGAATTCTTCTCCTATTTCTATCTAATGAATTCTTCTCCTATTTTTATTTAATGAATTCTTCTCCTATTTCTATTTCAATAATTTCTGATTTCTATTCAATGAGTTCTTCCTTAATTTTCTATGTAATAAGTTCTCCATTGATTTCTACTCAATGAGTTCTTCTCTGATTTTCTATTTCTTTAACCCTTTCTCAAATAAATCTACACTCCTATCCCCTCTAGATAATCTACCGCTAATCTGTCTTGAGCGGTCAATAGAAATTTCAATATATATTAACTAATCTTTTTGTAAATACTTTAATTGTTACCATTGTTTTAAATATTATTAATTTTGAACTGTACTACTTGTATTAATACACTTAATATGCTATAGTCATTCTAGTCGTTTCCATCTTGGGATACATAGGTTGTCATGAATAAATGTGAATTATTTTTCCTAACAATTTACGATCGGAAAGACAAACAAGTATGAATAATAATGGAAAGGAGTTCAAGTATGTTTCAAGTAAATCTTACCTCTAAAGTTCCAATTTATGAACAACTTTCAGGAAAAATTATGGAACTGATGATGAAAGACGTTTTACATGAGAATGACCAATTACCAAGTGTAAGAGCTTTAGCAAAAGAACTAGGTATTAATCCAAATACAGTACAAAAAGCGTATCAAGAGCTAGAACATAATGGTGTCATCTATTCTGTTGTTGGGCGTGGCAGTTTTATTGCACCATTAAAAGATACGTCTCTGAAAGATAAAGCAATGAAGAACTTTGACGAAGCTGTGCTTGATGCGCTCTCCAAAGGCCTCTTAAAAGAAGATTTAATAAATAGAATTGAGGTGATCGAAAATGATCGAATTTAAAAATGTTACAAAACGCTTTGGTGGCGACTTATCACTTGATCAAATCAGCTTAACAATTGAGGATGGTACCGCATTCGGATTATTAGGTTCGAATGGTGCTGGTAAGTCCACACTCTTACGCTTGCTTAGCGGTATCTATAAAGCAGACGAGGGCGAAGTGCTGATCGATGAAGCTTCCGTTTATGATAATATACAAGCAAAGTCAGATATGTTCTTTATCAATGATGAAACTGTGCAATATCAAAACATGACTATAGTTGAACTAAAAAATCACTACAAGATATATTATCGAAATTTTAATGAAGAAGTATTTAAACGCCTAGTAAAGGTAACAAAATTACCAACAGATAAAAAAATGTCAACATTTTCAAAGGGTATGAAACGACAGGCCGTTTTTATTATTGGACTTTCTTCTGGTACGAAATATCTGTTAATGGATGAAGCATTTGATGGATTAGATCCTGCAATGAGAATTATTGTGAAGCGTATCTTAGTAGATGAAATGCTTGATCGTAAACTTACACTAATACTTTCCTCCCACAACTTAAAAGAGGTAAATGATATTTGTGACAATGTTGCGCTACTTCATGAAGGTAAACTTCTATTTAGCAAAGATTTACAGAGTGTATATGAAGGATTTCATAAAATTCAAGTGGCATTTTCAAGAGATTATTCTGTGGAGGATTTTGAAGGATTGTCTATCGTTCAAAGTGAAAAGATCGGAAGTGTAATAACCATGGGGGTACGTGGCGATATCGAAGAAATCAAGACCTATTTATCTCACTTTCGTCCGATCCTACTCGAGGAAATTCCACTAACACTGGAAGAAATATTTATCTATGAAATGGAGGCAAACGGATATGACGCAAACGGCATCGACCACTAGCTTTTTTCGCAGTAGTTTAAAAGAAAAGTTAAAAAATAAACGCTTTTGGACCATACTAATTATTACAAACCTCCTATCTGGACCATTGTTTGTTTTAAATAATTATTATTATGATATTCAATCACGTAGTTCCTTATGGATTAGTATCTTAGCATCAATTGTAGTAGGTGCCTTAGCTTTGGTAATACCACTTAATTTATTTGATTATCTCTATCAAAAGACAAAAATTGATGATGTTTTAAAATTACCACTTACCAGGAGGGAGTTATTCTTTAGTGATTACCTAAGCGGCCTAATCCTATATATCATTCCCATCCTTGGACAATTTATAATTAGTATGATATTACTTCTGTTACGTACAACAAAATTTGTTAATTATTTTTTAAAAAATAATGTAACCATGGATGACTCCTTCCATAAAGTGTTACGCTTAGCCTTCTTTACTTACCTGTTTATTATGATAGGACTAATATTCCTATATACCCTAACAGTACTGGTATTAAGTTGTGTTGGGAATACTTTCGAAGCTATAACTGCTAGTTTATATGTAAATCTACTAATACCGGGAGTAATCTATTCCGTTGGGTATCTTTTACTAAATCGTTTGTTTGGAATTAGTTTTCGTATCTTGTTTCAGCGATTGATTTATTTTACCAGTCCGGGAGGTATACTCTTATACCTTGGTACTAATCTTAATCGTCTACTTTATAGTGCAACTGGATTATGGACACTTTTCTTAGCATTTTTGATGACTCTTGCTATGCTTTGGTTATCTTATCGAAACTTTATACGTAGAAAAGCAGAAAGCGTAGGTACCGGATTTGTGAACCGTATCTTCTATTACTTTATTATGACCTCACTAACGTTTTTATTAGCTGCTTACTTCTACCAGATGAATATTAACTTTATAACAAGCCTATCCCTATTGGCATTTATCTTCTTAACGTTTGAAGTAATCACAAATCGAGGTTTTCAAAAATTCTATCGTTCCATCGTTCGATTTGCGATAATTTCTGCTATAGCAGGTTGTAGTATTTTTGTTGTTGATAAAACGGAATTATTCGGTATTGTTTATCGAACCACTGACATTACAAATATAAATTCTGTAACCATACGTTATAACGGGGCTCTTGATCCTGAAACTAATACTTATGATTATTCTGTTACGCTGAAAGATCCAGAGAATATTAAAGCAGTATTAGCATTTCATCAAAGAGTATTAGAGGATTATGAAGAAAGCAAAAAAACAAATGCTGTTGTGACGCCTCTGGAAAGTAAATATGCTGAAGTTCCAGCCACAGAGACGAAAGAAGTAACACTGAATAGGTATAATAATCTTTATCTTACAACCTATGATATCGAAATAACTTTTGATGTAAAAAATGGCATTGACTACACAAGATTTTACAGTGTACGCTTTGATCAAAGAATGTTACTGGCGTCAATCGACCTAAGTGAAGAATTTATTGACCAATTCATAAAACAAAATTCCAAGCTAGACAAAGCAAATATTACGGATGTGTTTGATTTCTCCAGTATTGATTTGAGCAAAGAAAAAACAAAAGAATTATATCAATGTCTTGCAAAGGATATGAAGAATTTAACCATGGAGGAATATTTAACTCCAAAAAATACTACCAGATATAAGATTGGTAAGATTCCTGTACTTGAGAGTTACTCAGAAACATTAGCTTTCTTCGCAGATAATTATGTGAAATTGAGTACGGTTACTGCAGAGAACATTTACAATCGTATCTTAATAGAAGGTAACTTTGGAATCGCTGCTCCTACGAATGAATGGTTTGATAATCCTTTATATTATTATGGTAATTATTCCTATTACACTAAGATATATCCAGAATATGCTAGTCAAGAACAAATTGAACTATTTAAAGATGAAATCATTAATTTATTAGAACATGCTCAATATCAATATATCACAACTACTCCTTGTTATCGTATTATGGTTGGAGATTGGTCTTATGTAATTCCACCAGAATACTCTGATTTAGCAGAAGAATTATATAATAAATTGTTTATTAATAAGTATAACAAAAGAGAATTAAAATCAATGCCATAAAAAAAGATGTTATTATTCTTATTTTAATCAAAGCAGATACTCGAAATCCGCTTACGCTACTTGCTCATAACCTCATCGGAAAATTATTGTTATGAATAAGAGCATTGTTACTACAATTCATTACGTGTGTAGTAAACAATGCTCTTATACTTAGTGTCAAAGGTGTATATTAGCAATTTCTATTTGTATTAATATTCTTTCTATCTGCCTTTTTATCTCTTTATTTACTTCTTCTATCGCTTAGCTTTCTATGCTATCTATTCACATATCTTTTATATTAATTTCTTCAATATTATACATTATATTGAAAAACTGCTAACAAACTACCTTGCTTCGCTATGATAAATAATATCCGTAATTTTTAAGGTTCTTAGCGCAGTATCTATATTCCCATGAAATTCACCAATACCGTTTAATTCATTGACAATCGCTAGCTCCATTGCCAAGCCAACATGAATTGAATCATTCACGAGAATTTCTTCCTTACCTTCTATTGTCTCAAGAAGAATTGGAGTATCATTATGAAAGAAGTCAAAAGATATGATTCCCTTCTCACCAATAATTTCAACAAAATCTCGGGTTATTTCCGCATTATAAAACCAATTACCAGTACCTCTTATGTTATTATCATACTGAAAATTAACAACCAAACTATCAAAATCATTCCCATTTAAACTATTTTTCATGAATTGAAAATATTTAACTTCACCAAATAATTCATCCATATAATCAAGGATATGTATGTCGGTTTCTGTAAAAACATTCCCCCCTGAAACCTCAGGCTTTGCTCTCCATGCATTAAGGTCGGTAATTGGGCTCACATAACGATGTATATGAAACTGTGACACCTTCCCAATTTTTCCGCTATTTAATATTTCTTTTATCTTAATAAAACGATTTAAGTTTCTACGATAAAATGCTACATATGCCTTTTTACCAGCTTCTCTAAATGCTTCCCTAATTGCTACTCCTTCATCATATGCCATAGCTAATGGCTTTTCAATCAAACAGTGCTTTCCAGCTTTCGCACACTGAATGGCATATTCCATATGCTTATCCGGAGTAACAGAAATATATACAATATCGATTTCCTCATCTTTTAGTAATTCTTCAACGGAATCATAAACGATACCTTGTTGATGTCTATTAACCCAATCAATAGCCTTTGATTTTGTTCGATTCGTTATCCCTTTTAGTTTTGAATTTTCTGCTAAATAAAGGCCAGGTCCATTCTTTACCTCAGTAACGTCCCCGCAGCCTATCATTCCCCAGGTTATTGTTTTCATATCAGTATTTTCCTTCCTCTATAGTTGATGATTCTAATTTACCATATTTTTTTACATTTTTCTACACATTAAATGCTTTTGTAAACTTTAGACTAGCGGTGTTATTAGATATCGTATAAAAAGCAAACGACAGCTTTCGAGGTTATATCAAAACTGCCGTTTACTTTTATATTCTATTTAGGATCATCAACTCAACAACAGTCAAGGTAACGTTATTTATAATAATCCACACGCCTTACCAAAAACTAATTATAAATACGTAGTAAACTTTTGAGCAATAACTTCATATTGCTCCTTTATGTCTAGGTACAATCCGATCGTTTGCTGCTTTTCTGTTTCAAACTTAGATATAATGCTATCATAATTTCTTAGAAGACATTCCACAACCGGTTTACTTATCTTATTATTTTCAGCATCATTCCAAAGAATTTTTTTTATCTTATCGCTCTCAAAAGAATCTTTGTAACTACGCCTTCCATAAAGTGCACTTAAAATATCCGCTACTGCTACGATTTGTTGCGGTAGCGTCAAATCCTCCTTAGTAAGTCCTTTATGATACCCTGTTCCATCTAATTTTTCATGATGCCGTACCGCTATCTCCAATACATCTTGGTCTACTACACCTTCTAAAATCATCTCCGTTATGCGGACATGAGCTTTCATAATTTTCATCTCTTCTGCGGATAAACGTCCTGGTGATTCTAAAATTTCTAACGGTATCGCTAATTTACCTAAATCATGAAGCAGCGCCCCGTAGTATAAGTTATGAAGTTCTACACCACTTAGTCGCATTAATCTTCCAAGTTGTCTTGCAAAACTCACAGTAGCCATGGAATGAATTACAGTATGCTCGCTTCGGAAATCGATTGTATAAACAAGCATTTCTAAAAATCCTTTTTTATATTTTTCAGAGAATACTTTTTTAGATAGAAACTCAGATAATTCTTTTTTATAGGTGCCATTTACAAGTTTTTCAGTTATTTTAAATTTTGCCTCTGCTCGAAAAAATAAATCAAGTGCTTTTCCAGAAAATTTTATGTCTCGGTACTTTACAAAGTAATCTTTTTCCATATCATCTTGTCGTAGATGCATAAAAGTATCCATATGATCCGCTAAATTTAAACACTCTATGATATGTAGGTATTTACTAGAAATCAAATGATAGCGATTATAGTCAATGTGATGATATAAAACGATTTCTGCTTTATCTTTTAACGGAGTAAAATACTTTAAAAATAAAAAACCATAGATGGAATGTGACCATACATCTTTTGAATCTAAATCCACTACATTCTGCACATTTGGCTCCTTATATAAACCAATATCATGTAGGATACTTAACATAGTATAGTCAACTAAATCATGATCCGAATATACATGTTCACATTCCAACATTTTATATAAGATATAACCCGTAATCTCACCATGTTTAATAATTTTAGGATTGATTATACTTAATGTTCTGCAAATAATTTCATTTACATTTTCACTACTTATTGCTTTCATCATACTCTCCAGAAAAATAATCTGTGATTCTTTCATATCCTAGTAATTGAAAACATACAATCTGTCAACAAGAATAAGCACACTTCGGGAATTTTTCCTTGTCATGAATATACACTTGCAAAAAACTCTATTAGAACAAAGAGGATTCACCACTTCAAAAAATACAATTACGTTATTAGAAAAATATCACTTATTGACTAATTATAACACATTTTGTAAATAATGAAAGTAGAGAAAATTACATTCCTCTTTTTTTATCAATATTTTATAAATTTTATGCCTCTCATTGTTCACAATTTTAAGTACTACCCATGTAAATAATCATCCTCCCCTTTTAAAATGCTGGCTATAGTGAATCAATTTGATTTTAATGGAGTAATAGCATATAAAACATACTAACTTCGCGCCTATCCCAGAACTATCCGTGGTACGAAAGAACGGGAAATCAAAGCCTACACATTTTATTAACAATAAACTCTATCATATTATAAATCACATAGGTCTCTGATTTATACTTGTATTTCATCTTAGCAGAACGCTTTCCAAAGGATGCATGTTGAAGGGATCTTTTTAATATTTCCATACATTCTTCATCATTTGTATGAAAAGTAAAATGATTTTGGGTTACTGAAAAAGCGAAAAACAACGTACCGATACGATAGGTTGGCATACGAAACCATAGAACCGGTTTAATATCTGGATGTTTCGTCTTCATATACTCTGTAAATTCGTAAATCCATTCTCTCTTTATTCCATCAAATTGATTTACATAGTTAAGTATTAAATCCAAAATATGTTCCTCCCCACTAGACAAAAAAATATAGTTCGTGATAAGATTACAATACTATTATACCCAAACCTTAATTGAGTATTTGTACGGTTTTGGGGCTAGAATGGAGAAAATTATGAATCAAGAAGAAATACAGAAAAGAGTTTCTGAATCCTTAACAGAAAAAACATATATTGTTATGCAGGCTCACATAAATGGTTCTGGGCGTTTATTTGGTGGTCAACTTCTCGCTTGGATTGATGAATTAGCAGGTATCGTTGGTATGCGTCATTCCGGCGGAAATGTAATTACTGCTTCTATAGACAATTTGCAATTTAAACATGGAGCACACTTAAATGATATCGTTGTATTGGTTGGACGTGTAACTTATGTTGGTAATTCCTCTATGGAAGTACGTATTGACACGTATGTAGAGAACAAAAAAGGTACTCGTTATCCAATTAATCGAGCTTATTTCGTTATGGTAGCTCTAGATGAAAATGAACAACCAAAAAAGGTTCCTCGTTTAAAAATTGAAACTGTGGAACAACAAGCAGAATGGGATGCTGCAATCAAGCGCCATACTCTTAGAAAACAAAGAAAAGCGGAAGGTTACTAATTTTCCGAATGATCACATATCTTAAAAAAAGCAGAGACTCCAAGTTTTAATAACTGGAGCTCTGCTTCTCTTATTTATTCCGATGAAATGCTTTACTTTTTTTGTTTCATTACACTTATTAATATTTACTCTACCCTACCGCTTACTTCGTCTTTCGATCTTTGTTGCTTAAGCTTCTCTTCAACATCCCGAATTACTCGTACGCGATCTTCCTCATTATTCACGATGTCCGTATGATCAGTATCGATGATTAGGATATCACTTGCTTTATAGTAGTTCTGAACCCAATCATCGTAACCTTCCCAGAGAAAACGATAGTAATCTATTAAACTGTTGTCTATCTCAAATTCCCTACCTCGAAGTTTTATTCGTTTTATTACCGTTTCAAAACTCCCCTTCAAATAAATCATAAGATCGGGGGCTTTTTTTGGCATTCCCTTTAATTCTTCCATCATGTTATGAAGCAGTTTATCATAAATCTCCATCTCTAATTCTGAGATTCGACCAAGCTCCATATTTTTCTTTGCGAAATACCAATCTTCATAAATGCTTCGATCAAGTATATTGTTTTGATTTGTAAACGCTTGCTTAATGGAACGAAACCTTGTATCCAAAAACCACAATTGAAGTAAAAAAGGATACCTCTTTTTCTGTATCTCTTCTTCGCTTGATGTATAAAATAATGGCAATATTTTATTACCTTCCACGCTTTCATAAAAAACTTCTGTATGGAAATGCTCTCCTAGCATTGTTGCATAACTTGTCTTCCCTAAACCAATCATTCCGCCAACTACAATCACCACTGCTCTTCCTTCCTGTTACAAAAAATTATCTTTTCGACAAAGCAGATACTCGGAATCCGCTTCGCTACTTCCTCGTAACCTTACAGCAGCTCCGCTGCGTAAGGTTATATTACCATATCCTCTCCATATTTAAAAGGCAAACCACAACATTTAGATGTTTTTTCATTTCACCCTACATCATATGGCATCTTTTTAGTTTTCCTACAAAACATAACTAATGCATTATACCATAAATGATTCTAAAACATTTCATTATCTTAGATTTTTTAATGAGAAATATTTGGTAACAATACTTATAACAGAGGACGAAATAAGAATTATCAATAACTATAAGAATTCCCTCTTGTGATGCTGTTATACGAAATTATAGATCAGATAGCTAGCATGCTTCCGTTGGCTCATAACGGATACGAATCTTCGGTAATATTGGTAATACGGTATATGAATTTACCATCCAATCAGCGGAACCAGTGTTCTTATTTTCGCCGTCGGAAGGAGGTGCGAAAAGTATTAATGATACCTCTTTTTTTTCAGACAAAGGATTTTTCCAAAAGGTTGGCATAATGTCAATGCAAGTTACTCCAGGGGCTTTATAAAACCACATATTCTCGATACACATCATGAGATTTAGTTCTTTTAATTCCTCTTCAAAATAAACTTCAAAGAAAACCGGATTCTTCTCTAAGTGAATTGGCATTGTAACACCATCGGCGTCTTCACTCCCGCCCCAGCGCAATGTTACAGGAAATGTTGTCTCTTCTTTCGTTGTCATTACCGGTTGGAAGAAGTCATCATGAATTATCTCTTTATACTCCTGTAATAATGGTTGCTCGATTCCAACGTCTTTGTTATTCGGATCCGTCATTTCAAGACCTAATCTTCCATCATCACGGAATTGATACATCGTAAAACCGCTTAACCATTGTTCCTTATCTTCTTTAATAAAATCACAGAATTCTTTCATGATGCTCGCCTGTTTGATTTGCCCAGTTACGTCTCCATCCGCATTGAGTTCCGACATCACCATAGGCTTTTTGCTGCCACCATTTAAATAGCAGAAGCGATCATAACTTAATTTTGCTAGACGATATGTCTCCTCCGCTGTTTTACAGTAATGAGATTTTCCACCTCTTTCTGCAATATCATATGGCCAACCATAATGAAGTGTTATGTACTTATCTACAGACCAGATATCAGTCGCTTTCACTGCTTCTGTAAATTCCTTTTCTTTTAGCATCTCTGTGGCATTCTCATCCTCGATACCTCCGATGCAGAGAATTGTTTGCACATTTGGTGCATATTCCTTTACAACCTTATGAAACCGTACATAAAAATCAGCAACTTCTTGGTAAGTACATCGTTTATTAAAGGAAAACCACGAACCAGTAGCCTCATGATTGATTCGAAGCTGTACCCTACCAAAAGTTGTTAGATCCTTTGCAATTGCTATTAAATGCTCATCTGATACATGAGGGTCGATGGTAAGTGTAAGAAGTACGTCTTGACCGTGCTTTCTTACGTCTCTCATATAAGGAAAAGGCTCGTCTGATAAATTTCCATCTAAGCCGCCTTTATAAGTAAAATAATCATCGTAAGGATAATCCCAAGCAAATGATACAGAATCACTTGCATGAGCTACACTAGCACGCCCTGGCCAGCCTTTATCCAGTGGATAATAACAATACATTAAACTAATAGCTCGATGCGGACGATCTAGTTTTTGCAAGATGTAATCCTGATTAACATATCCGCCTCTCTCACTACCATCACCCAAATCAACTGCGCATTTGGCAGGTCCCATATGAATTCCATATGCTTTTTGATCCATCAATAGCTCCTCCTTTATCTGCTTCTCCATAAAATATAACTTATTTTTAATATGCAGAAAATGGAGTATGTTCTCCTATCGGTAAGAACTATCATGGATTATATTCTACTCTTTTTTACATTGCCAAAAGAGTAATTTTAAACGTTCTTTCCTCCGATATTGCCAAGAGAGCAGTTAAATCATTCTTTCCTTCGATAAAGAAATCATTGAATTATATCGAAGGAAAGAAACGGTTACTTAAATAATTATGCCTTAATATTATCTTTCACAAGAACCATGCAAGAAATCGGATCAACCTCTACCGTATTTCCTTTTACTTCATAGAGTGGCTCCACGCCCGACTTATTTCCATCGATATAAACGATCCAATCACTCTCAGGTAGTGTTATGGTCACTTTCCCCTCGGAAGAGTTATGAATAATACATAATGTCTTATCATCTAAATCACCTTGAATGAAATAGGATATAACATCCTCTCTTTCTTCTGGCAAAAAGACTAATCGTTTTGATATCTCTTTTGCAGATTGCATCCGTAGTGCTTTATGTTCCTTACGAAACCTTATAAGACCTTCATAGTAGGTTTCGACATCGATTACATTCACTTTGTTGGACCACTTAATACAATTGACACTATCGGAAGAATTATAGCTATTTTCTACAAACTCTCCTGCTACCTCGGTGGATGGCTTGCTTCGTAACATCTCCTCACCAGCTTGTAAAAATGGTATTCCTTGTGAGGTAAATACAATAGCAGCACAAAGTTTATTCTTTTTCACTCTAACTTCATAAGAATCCTCTTTACAAGAGCAAGCTATTTTATCCCATAACGTGTAGTTATCATGAGCGGATACATAATTAATACACTGTGCTGGCTCCAGAGCCCAAGGAGAATCACTATAATTCACCTTTTTATAGTTAACTTGCGGATGAGAGGTTGCTGCAACTACGCCAAATTTTACACTTTCTTTCTTATCACTATCACCAGTTGCAAACCCTTTCTCCTCTGCTAGAAAGACACTTCCTTTTAGACCATCTCTAAAATCATCACTAAATGCCGCAATACCTGGCATCATACTCATATTGGTCTTCATTGCTCGCTGATTCACTGGAAGAGGACAGTCTCCACCTACCCAACCTTCCCCGTATAAAATAATGCTTGGGTCTATTTGATCTAATGCCGTTCTAACTTCATTCATTGTTTCTATATCATGAATTCCCATTAAGTCAAAGCGAAAACCATCCATATGATATTCTTTTGCCCAGTAGATAATAGAATCTACAATAAACTTACGTACCATCAAACGCTCAGAAGCTGTTTCATTTCCACAAGCAGAGGCATCCGAAAATTTTTCACCAACTTTGCGATAATAATAATTTGGAACAATCTTATTGAAATTGGACTCTTCTGTTTCCATTGTATGGTTATAGACAACATCCATAATAACACGAAGCCCATTCTTATGCAGCGTTTGGACTAATGTCTTAAATTCTTTCACTCTTACAGCACCATCATAAGGGTTTGTAGAATAAGATCCTTCAACAACATTATAGTTTTCTGGATCATATCCCCAATTAAATATAGAGCTGTCTTTTTCATCTACAGAGGCATAATCAAAGCATGGCAGTAAATGAATATGTGTTACTCCAAGATCTAGGATGTGTGATAGTCCTGTAGTTAAACCATCCGAATTTCTAGTATTATGTTCTGTAAAGCCGAGTAGTTTTCCCTTTTCTTTGATACCAGAATCAGATTCCATGGATATATCACGGATATGTGCTTCATAAATAATAGCATTCGTAAAGGATTCAAACTTAGGTTTTGTTTCTTCAAGAAATCCAATTGGATTGGTTTTCTCTAAGTCTATAATCATTCCCCTTTTTCCATTTAAGCCAGTCGTCCTTGCATAAGGGTCTACAGCTTCTTTGGTTTGACCATCTACTGTAACAAGATAAGTATAATATACTCCTTCAAAATCACCGTTAAGACAAACGGACCAGATACCACTTTCCTCTTTTTTCATTATTTCAGTGGTATAAGATTCTCCATCATTTCCATTTCTATAAAGATTCACAACAACCATCGAGGCTGTTGGCGCCCAAACTTTTAATTTCGTGCTTTGGCTAGTGTAAGTACATCCCAAATCATTTCCATCATAATAATATCGTTTTTCATCATCTACTGAATTCCAAAACTCATTCATTGTATGAACCGCCCTTCCCATTCTGTATTCCTAATTTAGTTATATCATAATACTGTTTTAATTACTATATTTTTCGAATATATTTTATGTATTTTCGAAAACTCTTTTCGTATAAGAATATACCAAAAATTAATATAAACCTAACTCTAAGATATATAGAAGGATTTCTAATAGAAAGCCTATCTTAAGAATACTTATAAGGATATCCGTAAAAAAATGGCTGTTACAGTTAATGAATCCATGAATAGCGTAACAGCCATAAAAGAATTATTTTATAATTCCCATATCATATTTTGTTTGTAGTATACGAAGTACCGATTCCTCGATCCGTTCTTCTGTAATCTTACCGCTTTTTACTGCACTAACTACAGCAGCGATCTGTTCTTTATAATTGGTACAGCATAGCATATCATTGCCTGCTTCTACTGCAAGGACTGCAGCAGCTTCATCACCGGTGTAAGTCGTAATGGCATCCATTGACAAATCATCTGTAATAACAAGGCTATTAAATCCTAATTGATTTCTTAGTATACGATGAACTACCTCTGATATGGATGCAGGTAACTTATCATCCATACATTCTACAATGTTATGTGATACTAAAACAAATGGTGAACCAGCATCAATTCCTGCTTTAAACGGTAAAAAATCATTGTTTTGGAATGTCTCATAATCTCGTTTATCAATAGCAATGCCAGTATGAGTATCCACATTATTTCCGTACCCAGGAAAATGCTTTAATACAGAACCAATCCCCATCTCCTTCATAGTTTTTACTACCAAGGTTACATACTCAGAGGTCTTTTTTACCTCTGTTCCAAATGCTCTAGGATAAATAAAGTCTTTACTTGAACTAGCAACATCACAAACTGGAGCAAAATTTAGATTGATGCCAAGGGATAATAATAACTCGGATTTCTCCTTTGTATCTTTACTTATTTCATCAAATCCGCCCTTTTTATAAAGATTACTTGGCGATTCAAATGGCTTAACTCGAAAAGCAGGATATTTGCTGACACGGTTTACCGTTCCACCTTCTTCATCTACACCGATAAATGCTGGTATCTTGGATACCTCTTGATACTTCGTTATTTTCTTTGTTACACTCTCTTTCGTTTCGCCTTCAAAGTCTCTTGCAAATAGTAAGTATCCGCCAAATTGGTATTCTTCTAATATGTCTTGCGCATGTTCCTCTGGGCAGCGTACAAAAAACATCTGCGCAACCTTTTCTTCTAAAGTCATCGTATGCATCAAATTCTTTGCTACACGCTTACTTTCCGAGTCTTCCTCTGGAGGCCTTGTAGGTATCGCAGTTGGTAAAATCGTTATTTCTATTGGTGTAACCGTTAGTCCTGCAGAAGGTTCTTCTATGATTGGCGTTAGCAATATGTCTTTCTGACTTTCATTACCGCTGCTTTTTGAATTCTTACTGCATCCACTGATTAGTAAAACTAATATCATAAGTAAAATGCAATATATCGATTTAGTTTTTTTCATTCTTAGCCTCCATGCTGCGACTATCTTTTAGGAGCAGCTAATGGCCCAAGTTTAACGCAGCACAAACTTGACAAGAGAAAGATTAAAAATCTTTCTCTTACTCCATCACCTTACTTCTTTTTATTATCTCATAAAAATTCATATTAATTCTTACGATTTCATGAATCTTAGTTCATAAATCTTTCGTAGTAAATTTACATAACTTGGTTTATCCTAAGCCTTAATCTTAAAGAAGAAGAGCTTTACCTTATAAATCAACAGGATGATTACAAGTAAAAGCGGATATAAGCAATCCGCTTACGCTACCAGCTCTACCTCATTGCCACTACATGGCATATTAAAACAGGCAAGTCCCTTTCCTTATTTGGTTAAATTGAAGAAAGAGTACTCCAAAAGCACATACCTTTTGGAATACTCTTTTTTTACTCACAAAGTTTTGCAACAACCTGATTAATTACCTTACCGTCTGCTTTGCCTTTTAGTTCCTTCATGACTACTTTCATGATTTCCCCTTTATTTTTTGTAGCTACAGTATCAGCAAAATTAGATTGAATGAATTCAATCACTTCATCTTCGCTCATTAGCTTAGGAGCATATTCCTGAATTACATCATAACGAGCTTGATACTCTGCTTTTAAATCTACTCTCTCATCAGGGCAAGTATCTAATTGCTCTTTTACTGTCTTTAACTCTTTTAAGATAACACGGTCAATAAGTTCCTCCGTGATATTATCACGCTGACCTTCATCAATCGCTACCTTTTTAATTGCAGAAATTAGAGAAGAGATACTATCTTTTCGACTCTTATTTCTCTCTTTCATTGCAGTCACCATGTCTTTTTGTAATGTTTCAAATTGCATTGTTATTCCTCCTTTATATGAGCAAGTAGCCTTAGCGTATTGCGAATATCTGCTTTGACTGTTATTGTACTTCCATTTTAATGAAGCTGTCAACGGTCAATTTAAAAACAAAACCTCGCCTTGTTGTATTGTGTCATTTATTCATCATTTCTGTCGAAACGAATATATTATCTTAGAGAGTATTATGCTCTACTCTTACGAAAAGGATGTGAAAGAAATGGGTATTAACAAAAAGATAATTCAAGAGAGCGTTTCTAATATTTTAGTTGCTCTTGGAGAAAACCCCTTAAGAGAAGGTTTAATTGATACACCGAAACGTGTTGCGAATATGTATGAGGAAGTTTTTCTAGGAATTCAATATACGAACGACGATATCGTTTCCATGTTTAATAAATGCTTTGAAGAAGAACAAGATATATTTCTCACAAACGGCATTGTCTGGATTAATGATATTGAATGCTTTAGCTTTTGTGAACACCACATGTCTTTAATATACGATATGCATATCACAATAGGATATAAACCACTTCATAAAGTTATTGGAATAAGTAAAATAGCACGTATTGCAGATATGGTATGTAAGAGGCTGCAAATTCAAGAGAGGATAGCCTCTGATATTTTAGAGATACTTGGTAAAATTACGGAAAGTAATGATATCTTTATTAAAATTGAGGGCAAACACGGATGTATGACCTCACGTGGAATTCAAAAGACTCATGCTACGACATGTACAATCTTAACAAGTGGAATCTTTCAACATAATCCTCTGTCATTTAACACAAAGGAGAGTGGGCTTGTATGATAGAATTTGAAGTGAATAACCGTAACTTTAAACTTGCACCAAGTCCCTATTATATAGAGACTTTTGCGCTCTTTGGTTCGTATATTAATGAAGAATTCGATAAATTTAGTGATATTGATATGCTAATTATTATCGGGGACTGCTCCAAGAAAAGATTATTATCTATAAAGCAGCAAATTGCGAAAGTTCTTCATGTTCCAACGACGTGGTTATCTATTTATACTAAGAGTAAATTTGCCAATATGTGCGCTAATGGGGATTATTGGTGTTGGTACCTTAAACTATATGCAAAGATCTATTATTCCAAAACGGATTTCATACATCGTGCATTTGATTCACTACCTCCTAATATTGATGTACTAGATCATATCTATGATAATATTGAAACTATCGAAGAGGAATATCAATTTTTCATTAATCATCGAATTTCAGCCGAGCACTTAATGAACTTAATTGCACATTATACTAGAAATGCATGTATTCTTTTATGCTATCTTCATCTAGTAGTTGACTTTAAAAAGTTTTCACCAGCAAAACAATGCTGCTCATTCCAAGATATAACGATGCCATTTACCTTTGAAAATTATGAAAAGTTATACCGACTTAAACGTGCCTATAAATATAATTCTAAGACCTTCCGGCTTAGAAATGAATACCATTATGTAATGTGGTGGTATGAAAAATATCAAGAATTAACTTATATCGTTATAGAGAAAGCGAAAGAAGCATTAAAAACCAATTTTGTCAGCCCATTAATATCCTTTGCAGTCAAATAAACAAAGTGTCTTCAACCTCAAGCTAAAGACTTAATAAGCCTTGAGTGGTGAAGACACTTTGTTCTTTTATTATTTTTTATCTACAGTAGCAATTCCTAGCTCTCTCTTTAAGACCTCCTGTGATTGCTTTCTTTGGCTATCCCAAAGCTTATGCACCTTATCATAATGATAATCTAACCCAGTAGGGTTAGAAGGAAGCTCTATTGCATCTTTGATTAAGAAATCCGTTAATTCTAAGGTATTTAGTAAATGTACCATTCTTTCTGGATACTTCTCATGAGGTATCGTAAAGAATTTACGCTGATATATAATTGCAAATACAGTTGCATGGAAAGAGTTCGTAACTACATAATCTGCATTTTCTATTAGACCTAAAAATTCTTCCACTCCTGCATCATCAAAACGTCCTAACTCGTTACTATAGCGTTTATCAGGACGATTATGAATCACTGGAAGTCCTGTAAGCTTTGATAACTTTTCTGCAATTGGGCGAACTTGATTGTCTGCGTTAATGACATGTACAAAAATATAACCCTTATTGAATTTTGGTGTTTTCTTTAAGTTTTCAAAATCTTTCACTTCTAACAATAACGTAGGGTCTACTACCACATCAATAGACTTGTCTGTTAAAGGAGTTAGCATATCCTTTGCAGATTCTTCTCTTACTGCTATAGCATCAAAGTTTTTTAGATATTGTTTAAAAAACTCTTTTTCATAATCTTTTAATTCTGTTTTCCCAACACTGGAAGCAAAGGATAATTTTCTCACTGGTTTTTCCGTGAAGTTCAGAAAAAAGGCTCTATTTAATCCCCCAGTAATTGCTCCGTTCCATACTTGATCACTGCCAGTAATTAATATATCATACTTATCTCCAACTTTAGAATTTACAAGCTCTTGATAACTACGATAGCGTGTTGTTGTATGCAATTGATTTGCTATAAATGACTCAAACTTCTTATATTTACGATTAGCACGAATACCTTTTTTCTTCAAATTAAGCCATAAACCTGAGCGAATTTTACGAAATCTTTTTGCATCCTTTAACCCTTTATACAAATTTAGCGGCTTATATAGAGTATCGATACAGTCCAATCGAAGATTTATAATATCAACTTCATAACCTAACTTTTTAACATATTCTTGTAGCCCCCAAGCTTGCAGCATACAACCATAATTGTGTGCTGAGGAGATGGTTACAATTCCAACTTTCATCTTTCTTTTTTTACCTCCGTTGTTTACTACCCACATGTTCATACCAAATATTTATACAATTTTATAGTAGGCTGTATCCAGCACTATAAAATTGTATGATATCTATTTTGTATGATTAACTCCGATTAAATCTTCAAACTGTTTTACTATAGATTGATTATATTTCGTAAAAGAGATGTTAAGTGGTTTTACTTTGCCTTCCATAAACTCTTCCATACCTTTTCTTAATCCCTTCTCACTGTTTTCTACCAGATAACCATGATGCTCTCTTAAAAAATCACCGGAACCCGGAATATCTGTTGCAACAATAGGAACTCCTAACGTATCTGCTTCTAGTAATACTAACCCGAGTGGTTCACGATCAGATGGTAAAAGAAATAGGTCGCATTGTTTTAGTATGGTAAATGGATTTGAAGTTGATTTTACAATATAAATATCGTTCGCACATTCTAATTTCCTTGAAAAATCTACCGTATTTTTAAATAAGGTACCATAACCACCAATGATGATAAGCTTCGTGTTTGGTTGTTTCTTATGAAACTCATTAAATGCTGACATCAATTTCATATGTCCTTTTTCTGGTGAGAATCGTCCAATCGTTATAAATTTCGTAGAATCACCTTCTAGCATCCTAGTAAAGTCTTCATAAGGAACGGAAAGCTCAGTCTCCTCCTCCATAACAAACGGAAGTTTTGCCTTATCTAAGATTCCATCGACATTATGAGCATTTTGTAAAACTTCTACCTTGTCCATAAAATTACCGACTTTTTTAATGGAGTCTTTCGTTGCTTCACTAACCGCAACAATCTTATCATAGGTTTCAAACGCATGCTTAAGAATATTAAAGTGAAAATTCTTCTTTTCTTTATATTCCTCATACATATCATTATGGACAAAGATAACCTTCCTAGCCTCTGATTGCTGTAAATACAAGGTGATATCTGGAGCATAACCGGTGAAATGCACAATTTCATCGATTCGAACATTGTGAAAACGCTTATCAAAGTCTCTTTGATAGAGTCGATTCAAGCGCTTTTGCAAAAATTTTGAGTCTTTATTAAATCGATAATATAACTTATGGTAAACTGCTTCCATCCATTTCCATTCTATGGTACTTCCGCAAAGTGGCATTAATCCTGTATTCGGTGGTAGAACCGATAAACGCATAGGAGTCTTTGTAAATTGATTTTGCTTAAAAAAGAAATAGTAATTTGCTTTCTCTTTATCTACTAAACTCATAAGATTTAATAAAGAGGTCGTGATGCCGTTCATCGCTAAGTTCGAACAATAGACAAGAATATTTGGCTTTCCATTCCCTTTCGCTTTTTCTTCTTTACATACTTTTTGTCCAAGAAAAACATGCTTTGCAATCTTATTTGCTGCATCGATATTATCATAAGTACAGAATTTTTCTAAAAATTCCTTATCGTCATATGTTTTTGGTAAATTAAATTCTTCGCATAGCTCTGTTACATTCTCTGCTTGCGGAAATGGAAGTGAATCGAGAGGAATGTAGAGACCTCTTTCATCCAGATAATCTTTCCGATCATACGTAAATAAAACAATTTTCTTTCTCGTATTTGCGAAATCAAAAAATACACTAGAATAATCGGTTACCAAAATATCCGCTGAATTTAAGAAATCATACGTTTCATAACCCTCTGGAAAGGGCTTGATGTGTTTATACTCACTAAAATCAAAGCGTCCTTGTAAAAATACATGGAATTTTACATAGAACACCTGATTGTCATTCAGTAGTTTATCAAGTATTGCAAAGTTACAAGCACAAGCTTCTACCTGCTCCGTATTAGTGCTTTCTGTTAAAGTACCACGCCAAGTTGGCATATAGACAATCACTTGTTTGTCTGTTAACTCTAATTCTTTACGAATTATTTCTGCCCGCTCTTTTTGATAAAAGATTGCATTTCTAGGATATCCTTCGCAGAGAATTTTACCCTGGTACGTATTTTCTAGATAATACGCATGAATCATCTTTTCTTTCATGTAGTCGTTTGGATATAATAAATAATCTGTAATCTGAAAATTCTTCTGAATATTCCCCATTGCAAATGCTCGATTTTCGACTTCATACCCCATATGTTTCAGAGGTGTTCCATGCCAAGTGTTTAAATAAACCTGTTCCGGTCTTTTATAAAACCAAGTTGGAAAACTAGTATCATTCACTATATACTTTGCGGTAGCTAACATCTCTAAATATTTTTTCGAATTCATTTCAAGAAGTATGACATTATTTATCTGATACTTCCAAAGCAACTTTTTAACTCTATCTTTATTAGATAAGTTAACGTTAAGGTAGCATTGAAACTTGGAATATTCTTTCTTCGTTAATTCCTTTAACAAGTAAAAAATATTACCAGCTAAATCAGCTCCTGCCTTCGATTCAAACAAAATAGCTGTTTCCTTTATTGGTTTCTTTCGTTTATTCAAATAATACGAATTACGATTGCAAACTTTTCCAGTAGATTTTATCTTGGAAATTTTGCCTTCAATGTTAAAATTCATCGATTTATTCCCCGCTATCCTTTGGTTACTTAGTTTTTTTCTCATTCATTATATAATAAATTGCTACTTATTACAATTTAATTCGTTAATAAACGATATTGTTCTACAGCTGTAGTGAAATAATCATATTCCAAGCTATATAATTTCATTAAATTCCAAAGAGAGATTTTATCCCATAAACATGGCAATTTAATTATACAAAATAAAGAAACCTTATTTGTAACATTACCGTGCTCAATAGTCATACAAATTAGGTTTCCTATTTTATTATCTAACAAAGGGAAGTTGGCTAGGCGTACATTTTATACATAACAAGGAAAAGTCCGCTTCACGAACTTTTCCTTGCCATGTATATATTCTATAATTTTTCTATAATTCTTCTATAAAAACATCTGCAGTAATAATCTTTCCGATACGTTTTACATGACTTGTCATATAAGTAATACCATCTTCTTCGATTTCTACCTCTACAGTTCCACCAGGCATATGAACTTTCACTTTACGGTCTGTTAACCCTAATTTATAGGCAACGTTAGCAGCTGCGCAACTGCTACTACCAGATGATAAGGTATATCCAGCTCCGCGCTCATAGATTTCAATCACGATTTCTTCCCGATTCAATACTTGCATAAACTGCACATTGATTTTATTCGGAAAGTGCTCATCAGACTCAATAAGTTTACCTAAGCTCTTAACTTCCTTCTTCACTAATTCATCTCTTAGAATGACACAATGTGGATTTCCAATGGTTAAGCAGGTAGTAATTACCTTCTGTCCTTGAAATTCCATTGCTTCTTCAATCACTTCTCTAGGTTCACCTGTTACAGGAATCTCATCACTCATATAAGAAACTTTACCCATTGCAACATTTAGGGTGCCATTTTTATCATTGCTGTAATGAATTTCTATTGGTCCTCCTAAGGTATTGATAGTAATAACATCCCCTGTTACATACTTATGGTCTTTTAAAAACTGTGCAAATATACTGATTCCATTCCCACTCTTCTCTGCTTCACTTCCATCTGGATTAAAGATGCGCACATAAATTCCATCTTCCTTTTCGTAAGGTCCCATCAAAATACCGTCAGAACCTACTCCAAAGTGACGGTCACATATTTCACGAATTTGTGAACTTTTCAGTTCATATTCAAATTTTTTGGTATCAAATACTAAATAATCGTTTCCATTTCCGTGATATTTCTCAAAGATAAATTCCATAGTTTAACCCCTTTCAGTTATGTAACATACAAAAATACATTCTTTTTCTGTTTTTCTATCATTATATTTAATGCTTAAACTTGATTTCTTAATTACTATTTTTATCATTGTATCTTTCTATATTGAGCATTATAACAAGTTTTTCTTCCTAATTAGTATTGCAAGCTATGCTATAAGTTTCTTTTTCTACTCAATATTGCGTTCATTGCAACATGCTTTACTACTTTGCTTTGCAAGCATTTCTGATAAGCTTACCTTCCACTTTGTTTTGTAAGCATTATCTCACTACTTATATAATACACAACATATTTTAACTATAACATATCCATTTCTGCTCGACATATTGCATTTTCTGCTCTTTTATATATCATAGAATTAGATTTACAGGCTTCTTAAAGTTATAGAACTTTTACTGTCAAGTATTAGTCATGAATTATTGTAATTATTTTACTTATAAAAAACATTTGCAAAATTATGAAAAGTATATTAACATACTAACTATTAATAAAATTCAGATGAAGATAGTGGGAGAGCGATGTTTCTACATCCACCGAAGAAGTAAATCTTTCAGGTACCTAATCAGTCGATTTGATTAGAGATGACCGCTATTGGATGAAGCCTTGGAGAGACTCGATAAGAGCACCGAAGGAGCAAGCCGAAAGGTCAAACTCTCAGGTAAAAGGACAGGGATGGGTAACATATTTTACAAATATCAGTTTATATATTAATCTGACTTATATCTTATCTTTTCCCATTTATATCTCCAAAAATTTACTTAAAGGAGAGGCGCTTTACATTGCCTTTCAATGATGCATAAAAATGGAGGATTAAAATGGATCAATTCACTAAAGTTCTAAATCAAATTGACTCTTTCGTATGGGGGGCACCACTTTTAATATTATTAGTTGGAACCGGAGTCTATCTTACCGTACGTCTTGGATTACTTCAAGTATTCAAATTACCACTGGCATTAAAATATCTATTTTCAAAAGAAGAGGGAGATGCTAAGGCAGAAGGTGATGTAAGCAGTTTTGCAGCATTATGTACTGCTTTAGCTGCAACCATTGGTACTGGCAATATTGTGGGTGTTGCAACTGCAATTAAAGTCGGAGGTCCTGGTGCGCTTTTCTGGATGTGGGTAGCAGCTTTTTTTGGTATGGCAACCAAATATGCAGAAGGATTATTAGCTGTTAAATATCGTGTTGTAGATGGCAATGGGCAGATGTCTGGTGGGCCTATGTATTATATAGAAAAAGGATTAGGACTTAAATGGTTAGCTAAATTATTTGCTTTCTTTGGTATTGGGGTAGCTTTCTTTGGAATTGGAACGTTTGCTCAAATTAATTCCATAACCCAAGCAACGAAAGTAGCCTTTCATGTACCGATCGTAGTATCTGCAACAATAGTTACAATTCTTGTTGCATTGGTTACCTTAAATGGTATAAAGAGGATATCAAAAGTAGCTGAAATCATTGTACCTTTTATGGCTATTTTTTATATTTTAAGCTCTATTGTTATCTTACTATTAAATGCAAAATTACTTCCTGGTGCGATTGAACTAGTTATTAAGAGTGCATTTACACCAGTTGCGGCTGCGGGTGGATTCTTAGGGTCTACAGTGAAACAAGCCTTACAAAATGGTGTTGCTAGAGGTGTTTTCTCGAATGAATCAGGTCTTGGAAGTGCCCCTATTGCAGCAGCGGCAGCAAAAACCAAATCCTGTGTTCGTCAAGGGTTAATCTCAATGACTGGTACTTTTATTGATACTATTGTGGTATGTACAATGACTGGTTTGGTTTTGATAGTAACACAATCTTGGCAATTAGATCTAGAAGGAGCAGCTATTACAAATTATGCGTTTGCAGCTGGATTACCTACAGCTAATTTAGGCAAATTTATCGTGACAATTGGTTTAGTTTTCTTTGCTTTTACAACGATTATTGGTTGGAACTATTATGGAGAACGTTGTACGGAATATCTATTTGGAATAAAAGCAATCAAAATTTATCGATATATATTTATTGCATTAGTAGCAATCGGAGCTTATATAAAACTTGATTTAGTATGGATAATTGCAGATATTGTGAACGCTCTAATGGCAATTCCTAATCTAATTGGTTTGTTAGGATTAAGGAAAGTGGTACTCTCAGAAACTAGGGCTTATTTTAAAAATATATAAGAGGAACTTTAATTATCATAAGATGAACTATAATTATCATCTGAAGGAAAGGAACCTAAAATGTAATCTTACGTTTTTCGGTTCCTTTTTGTATATAAGTCTTCTTCTACTCAATATTGCACGATGTACGATAAGTCTCTACTTTGCTTAGCAGGCATTATCCTACTACCTATATGATATACAACACATTTTAACTATAATATATCTATTTCTACTTGGCATATTGCATTTTCTGCTCTTTTATATTATCATAGGACTAGTTAGGATTAGTATAGGATTAGTTTTTTATATAGTGTTTTTATATAGTAATCTATTAGGAAGGAATGACAAGGAGCGACATGGATCAAAACAACAAACGTGGTTACCTTAATGACCAATTTCGATTTTTTCATCTAAAAGATTCCCATACAGCACCGATAGAATATCATTATCATGACTTTCAAAAAATTGTCATCTTTTTCTCTGGTAATGTAACCTATATGGTTGAGGGTAAGGTTTATCAATTACTACCTTGGGATATCTTACTCATTAATCACCATGAGATGCATAAGCCAATCATTCAACCAGGAGTTCCATATGATCGTATTATTTTATGGTTGAATCGAGATTACCTCATACAGGATTCCTTAAAACAATATCATCTTGATGATTGCTTTCAGGAAACGGTATCGAAAAAAAGTAATCTTTTGCGTACCGAATCGAAATACAGAATGAAATTCTCATACCTCTTACAGGAACTTGAAGACTCCTTTCATTCCAAAGAATATGCGAGTGAGTTGTATACCAATACACTTTTTATGCAACTTATGATATTAATGAATCGAATGTTAGATTCTGCTCCTCTCATAGAAACACAATCTAGTATTCAATCAAATAAACATGTAGATTCTCTTATTTCTTATATTTCGGAAAATCTATCCGGTGATCTAAGCATCGAGGCATTATCCAAAGCCTTATACTTAAGTTCCTCCTATCTTATGCATAAATTCAAAGAAGTGACTGGAACATCACTTCACAATTATATAACAAAAAAAAGGCTTACAAATGCCTTAGAATTAATGCGAGATGGTACTCCAATTACAACAGCAAGTTTACAGAGTGGTTATAGCGACTATTCCACCTTTTTACGTACATTTCGTAAGGTGTATCATTGTACACCGACCGAATACGTAACAGGTAAATTACAAACCTCTCCGTTTCAAGGGCAGGAATATAGAGAGTAATCTGTCTGTATTATACTTACCAATATTTAATTGGTTTTATATATGTTAAATCTATAACCAAATTTGTGTTAAATCAGATTATAAACATATTGTTCAATTGATGATAGATTGCATTTTCTAATACATCGTTGAATAAACTACTTTAGAATTTTCGTTAAAAAAGACCTCCTAAAGTAGATTTTGGTTATTTACCATGTCTACTTTAGGAGGATCCTATCAACCATTCACCCGCTGGTCTTTTCGTGTGTATGTGCGCACACACACTCTTTTTGTCATCCTTACAATCACTTTTACAATTACTTCTCATAATACGTCATTCCGTTATAATCTTTTTCATGGTCGGTATTGTACCTAACATAAATGAACAGTCTGTTCTTGTTCGCTATATTTATGTAATCTAAAAAACATACATTCTATTTTAGAAAATTGATCTTTATCATCATATTCGTCTAAATTATTGTTTTTTAGCTCCCCAAAAGTACATTTCCCCATTTTCGTCTTTATTAAAGGTGTAGCTCTCATCAATCCAAGTATGATGAAATTTAGTTTCTGATATCGGATACATAGGTATCATATATTCATCATCTAGAATAAAAAACATTTTTTCTTTGTCCCTTCCTACAGTGAGTTTTATGCCGTCCCCTTTATATACCCCCATATATCCTTCATATAGTTTGGAATCTAAAGCATATTCGAGC
The DNA here is from genome assembly GCF_031997925.1 of Lachnoclostridium sp. Taxonomy (NCBI): domain Bacteria; kingdom Bacillati; phylum Bacillota; class Clostridia; order Lachnospirales; family Lachnospiraceae; genus Lachnoclostridium; species Lachnoclostridium sp. Next base: position 66,680 of record NZ_DAMADT010000006.1, read on the forward strand.
GGCCTACCTGGAAAGCTATACTCCTCTTGAAATACTATTGCAGCAAGGATATCTGCAATACGCCACACTGCTGTAAATCCATAATTACTTAATACGATAATGCTTATTTCTTCATCGACATATCTATGAAATTCAGTTGTGGCTCCTAAGCCACCACCATCATGGCTTATCCTATTACGTCCGTACATTTTATCGATAAACCATCCATAACCATAATCATTATCTTCCGTACTTCTTTCTCCGGAATTTGCATATGGTGAAAATATTGTATCAAGAGTTGTTTTAGAAACAAGCTCTCCGTTGTATAAAGCCCTGTCCCATAATAGCATATCCTCAACTGTAGAATAGATGTCTCCAGATCCAAAAGTTGCATCCATGTTCACATAATCATTATGTATTAACTCATTATCATTCAAATAATACCCATTCGCTAGCCCCGGTACAATTACTTTGTTTCTTTCATTGCCGGTATTCTTCATATTTAAAGGTTCAAAAATATTTTTCTTCAAAAATTCATCATAACTTATACCTGAAACATTTTCAATAATACATGCAAGTAAATAGTAGCCATAGTTAGAATAATTCCACTTCTCTCCCGGTTCACACAAAAGCGGTTTATCTTTAAAGAAATTAAACATATCTTCATGTTTATGTTTTGATTTGCTATATAATATTGGAAAGCCTTCTCTAAATAAATATTGCAGGCCGGAAGTATGAGTTAAAAGATGATGTATCGTAATTCTTTTATCAAATTGATGAAATTCAGGAAAATAATTAGTAATGCTATCATTAACATCTAATAAGCCTTTTTCCTGTAACATCATTACTGACATAGCAGTAAATTGTTTTGTTATGGAACAAATTCTAAACTTTGTTAGTGATGTATTGGGAACGCTATGTTCTATAGAAGCCTTTCCATAACCTTTTTTAATAATAGTCTCACCCTTTTTAGCTACTAATATCGAACCACTAAATGCCCATGTATTACAGTATAATTCCATAAAGTCATTTATTTTTGTTGCTAGTAAACTGTTCATTACTACACTCCTTATTCACATGCTTTATTTTTGAAATAATTGATTATTCTCACCCATATGCAATAATCTTGTTATACTCTCCTTTTCATATTTTGTTATGAAATTACAAGTTTTTCATATTACATATTTGTTAATTTATATGATATCGATATTCTATAGTACTATACAGATAATGTCAAATTAAGGTATGATTTCTCAACAATCATGGGGTTTTCATTATAAACAAATCTATCTAGAATCATATTTTCAAAAAAAGCTCAGTTCGGTAAAAATATTGGTACTGTACGTTAAAGAAGGAGCGCATGTCCTCCTTCCTTAATTGAAGTTAATATAAAATCTCGTGAGCAGCCTATAATTTTATTCTTGAAATATCCACACGCCTTTCCCTGTTCCGTCTTCAAGCATATAATCGTTTTTTTCATCCTTTGTTATCTTTGTATATTCTCCATATTTTTTAGTGTTATCTCTACCAAATAGATTTCCGTAGTGCATTTTATAATAATCCCATCAAAATCCAAATCAAAAATTTTGGGATAACCTTCTTTAGAAAATGCTGTGATACGTATTTTATCTGGTTGTTTATTTTCAACATTCTTAATAAATGAATGGAACTTATCTACATTTGCTAATCCACCTGCCCCTATAACTACATCACCATTCTTTACGGCTGTATCATATTTGTATGTTTTAGGATGAATTATAAACCAATACACCCCACCGAAAGTTAATGCTAAAACAATAATTAAAGTACATATTTTAACTATTTTTCTCATTACATTCCCCCGTTTAGTTTGCTATAGATAATAGTGGCAATTTAAATATTTGGTATTATTATACTTTATGCAACTTGTGATTACTACTATAATCAACCTACATTTTCTAAATAAATATTGGAGGTCTATCTTTATATTACTTTTGGTTTTTTCACTATATAACACCCATCTTATCCATAAAAAAACAGACTTAAATCTATCTTAGACTAAGTCTGCTTCATAATACGACTATTTATTTAAAGACTGTATAACCTACATTCATAAGGTTTTAATATCATTTCTTTACTGTTTCTATCTGCATAATTACTTAAGAGTATTTCACCCTTCATAATGTCTAAATCGATTTGTAACTCACTGTGTTCTTCTGATATGTTACATACAATCAGATACGTTTTTTCCTCATAGTTTCTAGTGTAAGCATATATGCTTTCACTTTCTTCCATTAATAACTCATAATCACCATAAATAAGACCGGTGGTCTCCTTTTTAATTTTAATCAGCTTTTTGTAGAAATTAAGTATAGAATCCTCATCTTCTTTTTGTGCTTCTACATTCAGCCAATGATAATTCTGATTTACTTTCATCCATGGAGTACCAGTAGTAAACCCTGCATGAAGGGATGCATCCCACTGCATAGGCGTACGAGAATTATCTCTGGTGCTCTTTTTTAGAACCTGTAAGGATTCTTCCGGTGACATACCTTTATTAATACGGTCCTGATAACTGTATAAAGTGGGATCATCACGAAAGTCTAAATGGGACTCGTAATCAGCATTTAACATTCCTAATTCTTGCCCTTGGTAAATAAAAGGAACTCCTTTTTGCATATAATACATTAAAGCAAGGCATGTTGCACTTTCTTTCCAGTATTTATCTTCAGAACCAAAACGGCTTATACATCTTACTAAATCATGATTTTCCATTACCAAAGCCACATTTCCATCTGTCGGTGCAGCCTTTTGCCATTTAGTCAGGGCATTTTTTAACTTCTTAATGGATACTTTTCCTTCCTCTGATCCTACATTCCATAAATTTAAATGATCGAATTGAAACAAAGAATTAAATATTCCCTTCTCTGCTGATACCCATTCCTCTATTTCTTCAATACGTACACCATTGGCTTCCGCTACGGTAAAAATATCATACTTTGAAAAGGTATTCTCTTTTAGTTCTTTTAGTAAATCCAATATACCAGCTTGATTCATATGCTTATCAAAGGAGGAAACATAACGTTCGTTCTTAGGATTAGGCATATCGTTAAAGTCCGGTTTCTTAATATGACTGATGGCATCCACCCGAAACCCATCAATTCCTTTGTCAAGCCACCAGCAAATCATATCAAATATTGCTTTTTTTACCTGGGTGTTTTCCCAATTTATATCTGGCATGGTTTTACCGAAAACGTGCAAAAAATATTGTTCACTTTCTTCGTCATATTCCCAAGCAGAACCTCCGAAAATACTTTCCCAGTTGTTTGGTTCTTCCTTGTTTTTTCCGTCTTTCCATATATACCAATCCCTCTTTGGATTATCTTTGGAATTTCTAGACTCAATAAACCAAGGATGACTGGAAGAAGTATGATTTACTACCAAATCCATTATAACACGAATACCATGTTCATGAGCTTTATGTAGTAATTCTTCAAAATCCTCCATAGTACCATATTCCGTCTGGATATTTTGATAATCACTAATATCATAGCCATTATCATCATTAGGAGACGGATAGATAGGACATATCCATATTAAATCAATACCCAGATCAGAAAGATACGGCAGTCTGCTAATGATCCCCTGTAAATCTCCCACACCATCACCATTGCTATCCTGAAAACTTCTTGGATATATCTGATATGCTGCCGCACTTTCCCACCAAGGATGTAATGTACTTGTTTTTTCCATACGAAACCTCCATGCTTTCAATACCTGCGAATTAGAGCGCAAGCACAAATTTGTCATGTGAACTTTTTTATTCTTCTAGTGTGAAGTTTTAGAATATCTTAGATAGCGCCTTTTTGGCATCTTAGAAATTCTTCACACCTGAAATCATGCCTTATCAGTAGGCCGGACAAGGACGATGTAGGCACAAATATCCGTGTGAACTTCCCTCAACTTTGTACAATATTTCTTATCTGGTAGAAATCCTTTTGGCTGATTCCTCCCAAGTTTAAAAGTAAAAGTTTAAAGGCTTAAAAGTTTAAACGAAATTGTACCGAGAATTACTCAGCACGAATTTCAATGTACTATACCCTATACATAAGCGCTTCATAAGGTCTTAATCTGCCTTGTTTAATGGAGCTATAATTTGAGATAAGTACTTCTTTCTTATCTTCATATTCCTTTGGCAGCTTATATTCCACTTCTTCTGCATAAAAGTTACATACGACAACTATTTTGCTATCTTTTGAGGTTCTTACATATGCAAATATATTTTTATCTTCCGGAAGTAACATTTCAAAATCCCCATATACAATTACTTCATTGTTCTTTCTTATTTCTATCAATTTTTTATAATAATTATATATGGAGTCAGGATTACTTACCTGCTCTTCTGCATTTATCTCGGTAAAGTTTTGGTTTACCTCTATCCATGGTGTACCGGTTGTAAATCCGCCATTTTTCTCATCAGTCCATTGCATAGGGGTTCTGGAATTATCTCTGCCCTTAGCATATATGGATTCCATAATATCTTCGTGCTTATACCCTTTTTTTAATCGGTCTTTATACATATTAAGAGTTTCAATATCTTTATATTGATTGATATCGTCAAACTTAATATTGGTCATGCCTAATTCCTCACCCTGATATATATACGGAGTTCCCTTAAGACCATGAAGAAGTGTTGCTAACATTTTTGCACTTTCTATCCTGTATTCCTTATCATTTCCCCATCTTGATACAATTCTTGGTATGTCATGGTTATTCCAAAACAAACTATTCCATCCATCATCATTAAAACAGGTTTGCCATTTATGAAATACATTCTTAAGGTCAATTAAATTCAAGGGCTGTAAATCCCATTTTTCTTTTCCCGGAATCTGATCCAACCCAATATGCTCAAATTGAAATACCATACTTAATTCACTACCGTCGGGATTGGAATATATTTTTGCTATTTCAGGAGTTGCACCCCAGCATTCACCTACCGTTAATAAATCCTTATCACCAAAACTATTCCTGTTCATCTCTCGAATATATTCATGGAGCATAGGTCCATTTCCGGTAATTTTTTCATCTGGAATCTTACCG
>NZ_DAMADT010000006.1:71747-106165 GCF_031997925.1 Lachnoclostridium sp.
GAGAAGCTCAATAACATCCATTCTAAATCCACCGATGCCTTTATCTATCCAAAAATTCATAGATTTCCAGATCTCTTCTCTAACTTTAGGATTTTCCCAGTTTAAATCTGGCTGCTTCTTGCTAAATAAATGCAAATAATATTGTCCTGTTGTTTCATCCCATTCCCATGCACTGCCGGAGAAAGTAGAGCCTAAATCATTCGGTTCATGACCATCAATCGGATCTCTCCATATATAATAATCCCTGTAAGCGTTATCTTTCGACTTCTTTGCTTCAATAAACCATTTATGCTCATCGGATGTATGATTAGCAACCAAGTCCATAAGAATTTTTATACCTCTTTTATTTGCTTCCTTTAAAAGAAGCTCCATATCTTCTAAAGTACCAAACTCATCCATGATATCCTTATAATCGCTGATATCATAGCCGTTATCATCATTTGGGGACTTAAAAACAGGACTTAACCAAATCACATCTATTCCTAGATTCTTAAGATAATCTAATTTTTCAATAATACCCTTCAGATCGCCTATTCCATCTCCATTACTATCATTAAAACTTCTTGGATATATCTGATATACAACCGAACTGTGCCACCATTTTTTTACCACGTTAATACACCTCTAGTCTTCCTATTTCTGTGTTTTGTCAATTAATATAAACTGTGTTATTATCATTCAATACACACTGCATTATTATCATTCAATACGAACTGTGTTTTTGTCATTCAACGACTCTGTTTTTGTCATTTAATTAAAATATTTTTTATTACCAATGTGATACTCTCTGCTTAATATTGTCGGAAGATTGTGCTAAGGATGACGCAAGCACAGTCTTCTGTTTAAAAGAAATTAAAGATTTTTTTCTACTTTCTCAAGTTTAGCAAAAACTCTTAATAACTCGCTGACACTCCAAGCTTGCGCAAAGCACCCTTGAGATATCGTAGGATTTTCTCCGTCATATATCTCTGCAATTTGTCCGATACAGCCTTCTCTCATACAAGCTTCTAAAGCTTCCAGCTGTTCTTTTACCCTATTAGCAGCTTCTGGTCTATCATCATTTACTTTAAGATAAGCCAAATAATAAGCACCTAAAGGAAATGACCAAACAGTTCCCTGATGATAAGCCATATCACGATTAAAGTGTGAACCTCCGTAAATGGCTTTAAAGGCTTTGTCATGTTTACTTAAGCTGCGAAGTCCATATGGAGTATATAAGGTTTCATATACTTTACTGACAACCATCTTCTCCTTTTCCTTATCCAATAAAGAAAATGGTTGGGATACTGCCCATATTTGGTTACAACGAATTTGATTGTCCGCATCTTCTCCCGAAACTAAATCCTTTAAACAATGCTCGGATTCATTCCAGAATTTTTCTGAAAAGCTGACTCTTACTAACTCTGCAAGTTCTTCATACTGGATGTCTTCTCTACCTAATAATCTAGCAAACAATCCCATGACTTTTAAGTCATTATACCAATAAGCATTGATTTCAACAGGTTTGCCATGTCTTGGGGTTGGTAATATATCTTCAAACCGAACATCCATCCAAGTTACCTGTTCCAATCCACTTCCGGCCATGATTAAACCGTCTGTATCCATTTTAATATGATAATCCGTGCCTTGCTTGTACCATTTTATAATATCCTCCATAATGGCATATGCCTCCTCTACAAAGGCAAGGTCATTACTTTCTAAATAATACTCATATACAGCACCAATAAAAAGGAGTGAGGCATCTACTGTGTTATATAAAGGATCATTACCACCTTCCGGGAACATGTTCGGCATTAAGCCTTTCATACAATACTGCATAAAGGTACGGAATATACTTTTCGCTTCTTCATACCGCTTTGTAGAGATGCAGCAGCCTACCATGGAAATCATCGTATCTCTTCCCCAATCAGCAAAGAATGGGTATCCTGCCATAAGGGTTTTTCCTTTGGTGGAGTCTCTATCAACTAGAAATTGGTCCGCACTTTTTACTAATTGCTTCCCTATTTCGTTTTTTATTTCAGACTGATTTACAAGACCTGTCAGTCTTTTCGTTTCATTTTCTATCATATAATCTATGGTAGTATCGATTTGATTTGTACTATATATAACTTCTAATACCTTTTCATCATAAGCTGTTACTGTTACGGAAATATTATGATTTGACGCTGTCGCACCAATTGCATCGCGTCCGTCTCTTGCATCATAACCATAATATAAATCTTTTGTATATTGTGCAGGAAAACCAGCAACTGTTCCGTTGGTCTTATAGTTTAACTTAATACCATTACTTGTTACCGTATTATCGTTATGCTCAAAAATTTGATTTGTACTTAATGTATCTCCTTTAGGAATAAATTGAAGCTGTGGTGTGATTGTTAATTTAACTTCTTTGTCCATGTTATTATGAATCACATAACGTATGCCAATTGTATTCTCACCATAAGCCATTAAGACAGTCTTCTTTATCTCAATCCCCTCTACCTGATACACCCAAACCGGATAATATTGAAAAGTAAATTGATTTAAGTATTTAAATCCCATTTGGGTTTTAGCATGATTAACATATTCCTGACTGGACAGACTAAACTTTTCTTTATCCAGTTCAATTACTTCATCCATTCTTGTAATTAAATGATATCTATGATTGGGTGCTATCGTACAAGCCATTAGTAGTGCATGATCATTACGGCTGTTAGAACCAATCATGGTAAGAGAAGAATAACCGCCTAATCCATTGGTTATCAAATAACAGTTTTCCTGTCCCCTGTCTAGTGTCTTCCAGTCATTTTTTCCATATATAAATTTCATTTTTAACCTCATTCCTGCGCATCTTTTTACAGATCATATTGCACAACTTTTTAAACAATGTTTTTACACATCTTTTTTGCGCATTCTTTTCACACATCTTTTTTTTATTATTTTCATTCTCAGTTCTATCTTTATATTCCTTGAACCTCTCTTAAGGTAATATCCTTTATTTCTTTCAACTTTCATCGATACTATCTTTTATTTTAATATAACTATGGAATATTTAGGCATTGATACAACGCCTTCCGACATTGTAACAGCATTTCCATCCACGGATAAGTATCCTCTGATATTCAAATCTGAAAGACCTGCATCTTTTAACGAAATGTTCGCTGGTTCTGTATTAATATTATAAAGAATCACAATTTCACTATCTTTATATACCTTTTTAATTGCGCTGATATCTTTTGTGCATAGTTCTTCAATTACACTCATATCTCCTCTTGCAATTTCCGGGTTCTCATTACGTATTCTCACTGCCCTCTTATAGTAATTATAAAGTGATAGAGGATCTTTCATTTGCTCATCTACAGGAGGCAACTTCTGCTCTACAGAGTCTGCATTAACCGGCGGAGTAGTAATTCCCTTGGTATCTGCAACTGACCACTGCATAGGTAACCTTTTATTCTCATCCTTGCTTCCCATACTATTCATACCGATTTCTTCACCGTAATAGACATATGGACTGCCATTCATGGTCAATAACATACCAGCTGACATTTTCATTTGATCTTCATTATTGATACATTGGGCAGATATTCTTGTGGTATCATGGTTGCTGATAAATGGAGCATCGATAAACTTAGAGTTACCCTTGCTATATTCCTCATTTAATCGAATCAAAGTTTTAGCAAAATCTTTTCCAGAAGAAGCACCCAATCTTCTTGCTGTGTTTGTAATTAATCCATTGTGTTGGGAAAGTGGGAAGTTAAATAAACTTGGAAATCCGCTTTCATAATAAGCTGCTATAGTAGCCTCTCCCTCCCAGACTTCCGCGACAATATAGGCATCTTCTTTCACACTTTTTACATAGTCTGTAAACCACTTAAGTACTTCAATATTTCTATCTTTTTCCCCAGAATAATATTCTTTCGCTGCATCTAGACGGAATCCGTCTACACCAAGATCAAGCCAGAATTTAGCTATATCCTCTAGTTCTTTTCTGACATTTTCATTTTCCAGTGCTAAATCCGGCATCTGATCCCAAAAGACGCCTTCGTAATACCAATCTGAGTTTCCTGCCTTATAGTATGTTTTACTACCATTGTAATCTTTCGTAAAATGATAGTATCCTATATAAGGACATTTTTCTAAATCCGGTTCTTCTCCCTCTTTCAAGCTTTCCAGATAAGAAACTGCTTCTAAAAACCATGGATGTTTTGATGAGGTATGATTGAATACATAATCAATAATTAAATTAATTCCACGTTTATGGCATTCCAAGATCAACCTTTTAAAATCGTCTAATGTTCCATACTGAGAATCAATATCGTAATAGTCCGTCACATCATATTTATGATATGTGGTTGAGGGCATAATAGGCATAAGCCAAATCCCGTTAAAGCCCAAATCTGTATCCGTCTCATCATTGCCATCATTAATATAGTCTAACTTGGATATAACACCATTTATGTCTCCAATGCCGTCACCGTTGCTGTCATAAAAAGAGTAAACAAATATTTCATAAAAATTACGGTAGTTATCATCAATTATATTTAAATCCTGCACATAATCATAAGGAACAACTGCCTTAGTTTCTTCCTGAGACATTTCCCCTTCCGGTGTGACTTCAGCATTTTCTTCCTTTTCCTTTTGACTATCTTCCTGATTTAAGTCAGACGGATTCTGATTTATATCAGCCTTTTTACACCCGCTTACCGCTAACAGGACAAACATAAGACAGCTTATCAATAAAATTCTCTTCTTCATCACCAATCCTCCTCCAAGATACCGATGCAAAGCGAATAGTTTCGCGATTTTCTTTACAAAAATTTTTATTATCACACTTGGATATAAAAAGAAGTACTGAAACGAAAGCTTTACAGTACTTCTTTTACTATTCTTTAAAGCGGATACTCAAGCTCCGAATGTTATAGCATAATTATATTTTTTTATGATTCAATCAGTTTTAACCTTTTACGGCACCAGATACACCTTCTACATAGAATCTTTGTATATTTAAGAAAAGAATTGCAATTGGAATTGATATTAATACACAGCCTGCAAAGAACTGGGTATAATAATATTCAACGAACTCTTTCTCTAACATGGTCCATAAGCCAATGGCAACGGTATAATATTTTCTATCCTGACCAAGGATAACTTTTGCGAAAATGTAATCTACCCATGGTGCCATAAAGGCGTTCAAAATAGTTATAACAATAATCGGTTTTGATAAAGGTATTGTGATTTTACGAAATACATCCCATTTCGTTGCTCCATCAATAAATGCAGCCTCATCAATGGTTTTAGGTATGGTATCAAAAAAACCTTTTGCCACTAGGAAACCTAACCCTGCGCCACCCGAATATACCATGACCAGTGCTACTAATTTAAGGGGTCCCGCTTCCAGCATACCGAATCCCTTTAATATAAAGTAAATCGCATACATGGACATGAAACCAGGGAACATTCCTAAAATCATGGCAATATTTAAAAATTTCTTACGCATTTTAAATCTTAATCTTGACATAACATAAGATACACATAATACAAAGAATGCAGAAAAAATACAAGTGAAGATAGCTACAATTAAAGTATTGATAAACCATCTGCCAAATGTTAAACTGCTTGCTTGGTTAAAAAGATTTTTGTAATTATCCAGTGTATAAGCTCTTGGGAAAATATAGCTTTTATATTGTCCAGCTTCTTTACGTAGCGAAGTTAATATTACAAAGAAGATAGGTAAAACCCATATAAATCCAAGGACGGCTAAAAACACATGGACAATAAAGTTAGTAATTGATTGTCTCATTTTCATAGTTTGTCTTTTCATTATTGGAATGCCTCCTCATCTTTATAAGAACCTGTACGACGATAGGTTAATAATGTTAACGTTGCCATTATAATAAATACCAAAATACTGATAACGGCACCAAGGTTGTAGTCTTTATTTGTAATTGTCAGTTTATATAACCAGGTAACTAACAAGTCTGTTTTTCCAGCATAATAATAATCAAGTGATTCAGGACCGCCGCCTGATAATAAGAATATAACGTTGAAGTTATTAATATTACCAGCAAAAGCAGTAATTAAAGTTGGTGTAGTAACAAATAACATGTAAGGTAACGTAATTTTAAAAAATGTAACAAACGCGTTGGCACCATCTACTTTTGCCGCTTCATACAACTCTTTTGGTATGTTTTGTAAAATCCCAGTGGTTGTTAACATAGTAAAAGGTACACCAATCCAAATATTAATACAAATAATTGTTATCTTAGCCAGTGTTGGATCTGTAAAAAATGGTACGGACTGAGTAGTACCAATAACTCCAATTTGTCGAAGCAATACATTAACAGGTCCATTGGCATTAAAAATTGTTCTCATTGTAAGTAAGGATACAAATTGAGGCACTGCAATGGATAATGCAAAGATAAATCTCCAGAATCCTTTCATTCTTGTGCCTTCACGATTGATTAGCATAGCTAATAGCATCCCTAAAATATAACAGGTAAATGTAGCAAAAATTGCCCAAATAATTGTCCAGCCAAGAACTGGCCAAAATGTATGTGATAATTTACTACCTTTTGAAAACATGGCTATAAAATTATCAAGTCCTACCCAGCTAAATAAATTTCCTGGTGGCTGATGATTTCTATCATAACTGGTAAATGCAATTAAAGCCATAAAAAACAGAGGAATAATAGTAAAGCATAATATTCCAATCATTGGTGTAAATAATAAAGTCTTATGAAGATTTTGTTCCAGTAAGGAGCTTAAATCATCTTTAAAGGTTGGAACAGGTTTTCCCAGTTCAATTTTTTTCTGAGTACCATAAGCACTCTTTACAGAAGTTATTAAAAACAAAATAAAGCCAAGAGTTAGAACTATGGTTATAACACCATATAGCAGGCACAACATGGAATTATCCCCTGTTACATACTCATAAATCTGTTTTGCTTCATTAAAAACCTCCTCCTGTACTCTGGTTCCTAATGTCATAAAGTTTTTAATTGAATTTAAACCAAAACTTATCATGTAATAAATATAAGCAATTTCTACGGACAGCATAATTAAACCACGGATAATCTGCTTATGAAGAAGATTGCCTAAACCAAAGATTACTGCAGACAGTTTAGTAATTCCATTTCCTTGAATAAAAGCAGTTCTAAAGTTTACATCTCGTATAGAAGTATTCATACTTGAACTCTTTTTCTTTTTGCCAGGCATAATCCAACTCCTTTTCTTAAGATAGAAGGGGGAGCTGCAAGTTATGCGCAGCCACCCCATTTACAATATTTTATTCTAAAATATTAAAATCAATTTATTGTAAATCTTATTCTTATCTTTATAATCGTATCACACTGTTTTTATTCTACTTTTAATGTGGAAACAAAGGTATCTAATTTTTGTTGTACATTATCTTTATTTAACGCACCGCTTCTGATTTCAGTAGCGATACCACCTGCATTTGCCCAGTATCTTGAACTGAATTCTGAGGATGTAGGCTGCATTACAGATGCAACATTAGCTTCTTCTACAATAACTTTAGCTACTTCGTCTGCCTGAACTGCTGCTGATTCACCAGCTTTAAGGTTTGTAGGAACCTGACCAGTTTCTTCAAAACGTTGTAATTGCATTTCTTCACTTCCAAGGTATGCAGCAAAAGCTACTGCTACAGCAGGATTAGCTGCATGAGAGTTAACACCGATTGCTTTGGAACCGTAGAAACTCTTTAACTGATAGTCATTACCATCTGGATTAAATGTTGGAATTACTGCTAAACCTAAATCATCGCCTAGCGCATCTTTGTATAATTTATAGTTCCAAGAACCGTCAAACCAAGCACCGATTCTATGATCTCCTGCTAATTCGGATAAGGAAATTTCGCCATCAAAAGCTGTTTTTGGATTCTTAATTAAATCGATTAAGTAATTTGTTACAGCAACACCTGTTGCATTGTTCCAGTTTGCACCTGCTGCAAAATCTGTCTGGCTATCACCATAGATTGATAAACCTGCACCATAGTACCAAGCACCTAATTTCCAGCCACCTGCTGATTCAAAATAGAAATTGTATACATTAGAAGGAGTTTCTTTTGCCATAATGCCTTCAATGGATTTAATATCATTATCGTTTAAAAGTGATTTATCATAGTACATAAAGAATGTGTTATGTGTAAAAGGAATTGCATAAATAGCATTATCTACTGTTACTGTGTTAACAACTGATTCAGCCATAGTTGTCTTAACCATCTCTTCTGTAGATCCACCAAGTCTTGCAATTGCACCTGCTTTTACAAGCTCATTTAATTGATCGTTAGCAAAGAAGAATACGTCGCCTGCTGCTCCAACATCTTTTAAGATTTCATCTTTTGCTGTATCTTCACCCTGTGTTTCAATAGTAAACGTAATGTTCCATTCTGGATGTAATGCCTGGAAGGATTTTGTCATAGAATCCATTGTTCCATCCTTGATCTGATTTTCAGGTGCCCATACTTTTAAAGTAACATCCTCTGCTTTTGCAGGTGTTTCAGTTGCTTTAGGTGCCTCTGTTGCTTCTGTTTTTCCGTTTTCTGTTGATGGGGTTTCTGCTTTTTTACCACAGCCAACTAAAGAAGCTACTAATGTGGTAACCATTAATAATCCAACAAGTTTCTTTTTCATAAATTTACCTCTCCTTTAAATTTAATTTTAAGATGACTTTCGTCATTAAAACTTATATCATAAAATGCCCTAAACATATATGTTCCTTACAAAACATGTTTTACATATAGCACATTTTTATTAAAACACGTTTTGAACATAACATGTTTTTACATTTTACTTCGTTATTGATAACTACTTATACATTCCAAATATCCTGATTGTACTCTAATATAGTTCTGTCAGAAGAGAAGAATCCAGCTCTGCTGATGTTTTCTAACATCATTTTTGACCATTTTTCTCTATTTTCATAATCTGCAATTATTTCTTCTTTTTTCTGAATGTATTCTTTAATATCTAACAGAGTCATAAACCAGTCTTTGTTGATTAGTTCATTGAATAGGCGTTCTAAATTCTCTTTTTTACCAATGTTCATTAAGGTATCACTTACAATAAAGTCAACCATTTGACGGATTTCTTCATCTTTATTGTAGTAAACTTTCGAAACATAATCTCTGTTTTCATAATGTGAAATTACTTCTTCGCTGGACTCACCAAAGATGTAAATATTGTCTTCACCAACCAATTCTGCAATCTCAACGTTTGCTCCGTCCATAGTACCCAGTGTAATAGCCCCGTTAAGCATAAATTTCATATTGCCGGTACCGCTGGCTTCCTTTGACGCCAAAGAAATTTGTTCTGATATATCACATGCCGGAATTAATTTTTCAGCTAATGTTACATTATAATTTTCTACCATAACTACTTTTAGATAAGGATTCACATCTTTATCATTATTTATTAATTCCTGAAGACATAAAATCAAATGGATAATGTCTTTCGCAATAATATAAGCAGGGGCTGCTTTTGCTCCAAATATTAATGTAATTGGAGTTGCAGGTTTTTTGCCATTCTTAATTTCTAGATATTTATGAATGATATATAAAGCATTCATTTGCTGTCTCTTATATTCATGCAAACGTTTGATCTGAATATCAAAGATAGAAGTTTCATCAATTTCAATACCCTGAGTCTTGAACAAATACTCTTTAAGAGCTTTTTTGTTCTTATATTTAATATCAAGTAAGGTATTTAATACGGTAGTGTCTTCTTTAAATTTCAGAAGTTTTTCCAATTGGTTAGCATCCTTTTTAAATCCATCTCCAATTAAATCTGATAAGTATGAAGTTAAAGGATAATTACAGTGCATTAACCAGCGACGGAATGTAATTCCATTGGTTTTATTATTAAATTTTTCAGGATAAATCTTATAAAAATTGTTTAACTCATTTTGTTTTAAGATATCTGTGTGAAGTGCTGCAACACCATTTACACTAAAGCCATAGTGTATATCAATATGTGCCATATGCACTCTTTCCTGCTCATCAATAATTGCTACCGTAGGATCATCAAATTGTTCTCTTACTTTATTATCTAACACTTCGATAATCGGAAGTAAGTGAGGTACTACTTTATTTAGATATTTCACAGGCCATTTTTCTAACGCTTCTGATAAAATAGTATGGTTCGTATAAGCACAGGTTTTAGAAACGATATCAATTGCCTCATCCATTTCAATGCCTCGCTCCATAAGTAAGCGAATTAATTCCGGTATTACCATAGTCGGATGGGTGTCATTAATCTGAATTACCGCATAATCGTATAAATCATGCAGATTACTTCCCTTAAGGATGCACTCTTCTAAGATCATCTGAGCAGCGTTGCTTACCATGAAATACTGCTGATAAATTCTTAAAAGTTCGCCTTTTTCATCACTGTCATCCGGATATAAGAATAACGTAAGGTTTTTCTCGATATCTGCTTTTTCAAAGGAAATTCCTTCTTTTACTATGGATTCATCAACCGTTTCTATATCAAATAAATGCAGCCAATTCGTACGATTATCATAACCTGTAACAGCTATATCATAAAGCTTTGATTTTACTGTGAAATCCTTGAAATTTACTGTATAAGATTTATCTCTCTTTATAAGCCAGCTCTCATCTGTAATCCAAGGATTAATGGTTTCCTTCTGAAGACAATCTTTAAAAACCTGTCGGAATAATCCAAAATGATAGTTTAATCCAATACCATCCCCATTGAGTCCAAGTGATGCTATAGAATCAAGGAAACATGCTGCTAATCTTCCAAGACCACCATTCCCAAGGGATGGTTCTAGTTCAATGCTCTCAACTTCTGTAATTGATTTACCATGTTGTTTTAATTCTTCTCTGATTTCATCATAAATCCCTAAATTGATTAGGTTATTGGATAATAACTTACCGATTAAAAACTCTGCTGAAATATAATAAATCTTTTTATTTGTATCTTTCCTATATTTTTTCTCAGCCATTACTTTGGTCATTTCTAGTAAGCCAAAATATATTTCTGCGTTACTACATTCCTTAAGTGTTTTATTATACTTTTTCTGTAATATCTCTACTAACATTCCTGCTCCTTCCCTATGTCAAAATTACCGTCTGCTAGCAATTACGCATTCCTTTAAATTACCGATTTCTTTTTTAAGTTTACGAAAGCTATCTAATTTCCATTCCCAATTAGGTGAGCCTAGTGTACCAGGAGTATTAATTCTGGCTTCATCACCCAAATTAATTAAATCCTGTAACGGCAGGATTGCCATTTCTGCAATACTATCTAACGTAAGTCTTACAAATCGTTTGGAGATGATTCTATCGTCATAGCCTGATTTCTTAAGAGATTTTCTAATCCCATTCTGTGTTTTTTTATCCTGAGATAAATACCAGCCTCTTATCGTTTGATTGTCATGACTTCCTGTATAGATCACCATATTTTGGGTATCTTCAAAATTATTATTATTTTCATTTGGATCAAATGTAAATTGAACGATTTTCATTCCCTTTAATCCATAATGGTTTTTAAGCACATGAACTTCTTCCCTTAAATCCCCTAAGTCTTCTGCAATAATTTCAACTTCTGGAAACTTCTTAACGATTAAGTCAAACACTTCATATCCAGGTGCTTCTAACCATTCACCTTCCACAGCAGTTTCGCAGGTGGCAGGTATCTTCCAATAAGTATCGAAAGCGCGGAAATGATCAATACGGATAATATCAAACAGTTTACTGTTATAAGCAATCCTGTCTAACCAAAACTGATAATTTTGCTTTTTTAAATAATCCCAGTTATAGATTGGATTTCCCCATCTTTGACCAGTAGCACTAAAATAATCCGGCGGTACCCCCGCAACAAATGTCGGTTTTCCATCAGCTCCTAATAAAAAGCACTCCTGGTTCGCCCAGACATCTAAAGAGTCTATTCCTACATAGAATGGAATATCACCCATAATTCGAATGCCATTTTCATTCGCATAAGTCTTTACTTTCATCCATTGTTTGTAGAAGATATACTGGACAAACATTTCATACCGTATTTCTTCTTCATATACAGATACATCAAACTCTCTTGTTCTTATCCATTCCTTCTGTTCCTTATCCCATTCATTCCAACACTTTAATTCATTCTTCTTTTTTAGTGTAAGAAATACGGCATAAAGATACACCCATTCTTGTTTTATAAATTCCTTATAATCAGAATCCTCTGTAAAATTAAGAAAAGCTTCTTTTAAATAAATTTCTTTATAGTTTCTTACTTTCTCATAATCAACAGATTTACTATTTTTTTGAAACTTTGGCGGTTTCTTTGTTAATAAACCATCCTTATATAATTCATCAAGACTTATATAAATCTCATCACCTGCAAATGAGGAGTATGGCTGGTAAGGTGAACTACCATATCCCAAAGGATTAAGGGGTAATATCTGCCATATGTGAAAGCCACCCGTTTTTAATAAATCAATCAATTCAAAACTATAGGATCCCATATCACCAATTCCATGATTTGACGGTAAGGATGATAAAGGTAATAGTATTCCTGCTTCTCTCATAAATCTTTTTCTCCTTCAATAGCTAGCTAAGAGTGTAACTAAAAATGAATCTTTTTTACTTGGAAAACCGCAAGCACGCTTGTGTACGAGTTTTGTATCTCGCATTTTTCACTACGCTTTTTTATATCTGCTGAATAAAAACACCTTTCGGTTTTAAAATAGTACCTTCATTTAATAGGCTAAATAATTCATTACCTTTTCTTTCAACTACAATACTATCCTCAGAACAATTTAAAATGACTTCAACTTGTTTATGATCTTCATCTGTTTTTATATAATGAATCACTCTTTGATTGTTCTTATCCTCTATAAAATGAAAATGTCTGCTTTTAAAAGCTTTGTTTACTTTTCTTATATGAATCAGAGCTTTTATGATTTCAATTCTATCTTTATAAAGCCCTTCATCGATATCTTTCCAAGGCATACATCTGCGGCAGTCCGGATCATAGCTTCCTTCCATTGCTATTTCTGTTCCATAATAAATACATGGACTACCCGGCATCGTAAACATTACTGCCAACTGCTGGTAAAAAACATCAATATCTTTTACCTTATCTATGAGCCTATTGGTATCATGGGAATCCAATAAGTTGAGTAAAACATCATTGGTCTGCTGCATATACATGGTGAAGTTATGATTAATAGCACATTCAAAGTCATAGTTCGTTTTCTCTTGATATACCCAAAAATCTGCTATGGAGGTAGCTAGCGGGTAATTCATAACTCCATCAAATTCATCTCCATGCAACCAGGTAATTGCATCATGCCATATCTCACCTAATATATAAAAATCCGGTTTTAACTCTTTGGTCAGCCTTCGTAAATCTTTGCAGAATCTGTGAGATACTTCATTCGCTACGTCAAGTCTAAGACCATCAATATCAAAATTTCTCACCCAGTATTCAACAATATCCAGCAAATACTTAATAACCTCAGGGTTGTTGGTATTTAACTTCGGCATTCTGGAAGTAAAAGCAAAGGAATAAAATGACCCATCCTTTGTATTATGATCTTCTTTGTTAAAAGGCCATTGGTTAATCATAAACCAGTTAAAATACTTGGAATCAGGCCCATTCTCTAAAACATCCAGCCATGGAGCAAACTGATCGCCGCTATGATTAAAAACACCGTCAAGCATAATACGGATGCCCTTTTCATGAGCTGCATCCACCAAGTTTTTAAATACTTTTTCATCACCAAAATGTGGGTCAATCTTTAGATAGTCTTTGGTATCATATTTATGACTGGAATTTGCTTCAAAAATAGGTGTTAGATATATTCCGTTAATGCCTATATCCGCCAAATAATCCAGTCGGTTTATAATCCCTTGTAAATCCCCCCCATAAAACTCGCCATTACTCACTGTATGAAATCCCCAAGCTTTTACATTCTTCGGGTCATTATCTTTATCTCCATTATTAAAACGTTCCGGAAAAATCTGATACCATACTGTATCATTTACCCAGTTAGGTGTTTTGTTAATATCTATGCTATTCATCCATGGAAATGTGAAATATACTAAATTTTTGCCTTGATGATTCATTTCTGCTTCTGTATAGAATCCATCTTCAAAATAATAGTAAGAAATATTTTTAGCAACTAATTTAAAATAATATTTGCACCTTTTAAACTTAGGCTTTACTGTCGTTGTCCACCAAATATGATGTGTTAGGTTCTTTTTATAAATCAACTCTTCTTCCACACCATTCCATCTCCAATTACCGCCTAAGATTCCATTTTCAAAAGGATCACCATAATATATAAAAACTCTCTCGATATCGTGACCCGTTTTTATATTAATAATAAGATCCTCTTCATTGAAAGGATAACAATAATTATCAGAGGTTCTGTGATAAACAGCTTCAAATCTCATAAGTAGCTCCAATCCTGTTGTAAAAAAATAAACTAGTAAATTCAAGTTATTTTTATATCTATTATGTTATTCTTACAAAACTTTAAATTCCAAATCAATTTCGGAAAACGGTTTCCTTGAATAGTTTAAAAAAGTTATATTGACATTACCACTTATTTTTGAATAACATCCATATAATCAATTTTACATACCTCATAAGGTATCTCCGTATGTTGTCCCTTTTCTCCATCAAGCAACTTCTTTAGTTCATCAAATGCCTGTTTAGATTTTAGGTTAAAGTTTTGTTTTACTGTGTTCATAGCTATCTTCGTGTAGCCCGTTAAGCGAATTCCGTCAAAACCGCAGACCGGTCTGAAAATATCCATTTCTGTAAGAGCAAATACTGCTCCAATCGCCATTAAATCCGATGCACAAACAATTGCATTCGACTTTTTGGCATGTTTAAAAGTAATTTCTCTAGCTTTATATTCGTTAAAATCACCATATTTTACAATAAGTTCAAAACCAAACTCTTCCTGTAGCTTCTTCATGGCATCCAGACGCCTATTGGTAATATAACCACCTGCTCCGCCTGCTATATACAATACTCTGTCAATGTAGACATTCTCCTCCAAGGTTTTTTTAGCAACTTCGTATTGTGCAGAATAATGATCAAGAGATACTGAGGAAGTCCTATCATTTGTTATAGGAGAATCAACTAAGACACAGTTAAATTCCTGTTTTTCAATTATTTTATATAAATTCTTATTCTCTATGGACAAGTTGTATATAATTAAACAATTTATCCTCTGAGATTTTAGATATGCCGTTACTTGTTTGTAATTCATTTCATCAAACTGGGAACTGAAGAAAGTTACCACTTCTATTTGATATTCTTTTGCTTTTTCAAAGGCACCTGTTAAATACTGCATGCTGATTTCATCGACAAATTGGCTGTTATGGCGGATATCAACAATTAAACCTACCCTATTAAATACTTTCTTAGAGAGCGATACAGCTACTGAATTTGGTACATAACCCAATTCCTCCACTGCCTTTTCAACTTTTAATCTAGTTTCATCACTTACTAAAGAATAGTTGTTCAAAACCTTGGATACTGTTGATTTTGCTACTCCTGCTTTTTTCGCTACGTCATTTATCGATACCATCAAATTGCCTCCTGCGGAAAACGGTTTCCTTGCATATTACTATACAACCCATTTTCTTGTTTGTCAATATGATTCTATATAATTTATATTTTAACAATTATATTGCTTATTTTTTTGGTGATTTTTTATAATACCTAAAATAAGAGGATTTCTAATAGTACCATAGTAAATTGATTGCTACTCTATTTATTCAAGATATTTATTTCTAATTTTTTGATAAACTTCATTGATTTGATATTGAGAATTTATCACTAGCCACAACATACAAAAAGCGTATTTCCATACACTAAAAAAGGAGCTCAAGCCCGATTTCAGATTTACATCAGATATCGAGCAAAAGCCCCATTATGTGCGCTCAGCATGGGCGTAATTGAACGGATATTATAATTTTGAGATAACAAAGATATCATAAATTGCCTTAATAGCAGCTTCAAAATCTTCATTTCTAACACCAATAATGATGTTAAGTTCACTAGAACCTTGATCAATCATTTTAATATTAATATCTGCATGTGCTAGTGCAGCAAAAATTCTAGCAGCAGTTCCACGCATTGCCTTCATGCCACGTCCAACTACTGCAATAAGTGCAAGATCGGCCTCCATGTCAATGGAATCTGGTTCGGCAAGCTTATGGATTCCTGCTAATACCTTTTGTTCTTTTTCTTCAAATTCGGACTGATGAACAAATACAGTAAAGGTATCAATACCGGATGGTACATGCTCAAAGGAGATGTTATTCTTCTCAAAAACTTCAAGTACCTTACGTCCAAATCCAACCTCAGTATTCATCATCGCTTTCTCTATATTAATTGAACAAAATCCCTTCTTACCAGCAATACCAGTAATTGTATACTTTGGCTTATGACAAGTAGATTCTACAATCCAAGTACCATTATCCTCTGGAGCGTTCGTATTACGAATATTAATTGGAATTCCTGCCTTACGAACTGGGAAGATGGCTTCTTCATGAAGTACGGTAGCTCCCATATAGGATAATTCACGGAGTTCTTTGTAAGTAATCGTCTCAATACCTGCTGGCTTTTCAATAATTCTTGGATCCGCTACTAAAAAGCCTGAAACATCCGTCCAGTTTTCATAAACGTCTGCCTTCACAGCCCTTGACACGATTGAACCAGTGATGTCAGATCCACCACGGGAAAAAGTTTTAATTGTACCATCTGGTAGTGCTCCATAAAATCCTGGAATAACTGCACGTTCAATTTTAGCAAGACGCTTGGATAAAAGCTTATCTGTTTTCTGTGAATCAAAAGAACCATCTTTATTAAAGCAAATGACATCCGCTGGATCAACAAACTCATACGAAAGATAATTCGCCATGATAATACCATTTAAGTACTCACCGCGGCTCGCAGCATAATTATCTCCTGCTTTCCTTTCGAAGTTCTTATATATAAGATCAAACTCTTTATCAAGCGAGAGGTTTAATTGTAATCCATCGATTATTTCTTGGTAACGATCTTTTATTTTATTTAAAGAATCAAGAAAATCTTTTCCTTCTTCTGCTAAGGCATAACAAGAGTACAGCATATCCGTAATTTTGGTATCCTTTGAATCTCTCTTACCTGGAGCAGATGGTATGACAAATTTTCTATCCTCATCTGAACGAATGATATTACCTACTTTTTCAAACTGATGCGCATCCGCTAAGGAGCTACCACCAAACTTCACAACCTTTTTCATTTTCATTCTCCTCATTAAACCCAAATTCCGATTTTGGATAAACCTATAATCATTTTTATGACATAATAACTCATTCTGCTAAAAAATTCAATAAAAACTTACTTTTCTACGTTAAAATATTAAAATGTAAAAATTAACTTTTCTTAATCTAATTTATTGACTGTCAAAGCGGATATTTGCAGTCCTCTTACGCTACCAGCTCTACCTCATTGCCACTACGTGGCATTTTAAAACAGGAGCTTCCTGCTGAAGCAGGAAGTCCTTACCCCCGCTTAAAGAAGCGGAGGACTTCCCTGACGAGGTTAAAATCTATTATTCATCCTCCATGTCATCATCATCCATATCTTTAATCTCTTGTCCGTCAATATCTAGGATATGCATGGCCCTACGTTTTCTTCTAGCCTCTTCTGAAGCCTCCATTAGATAGTCCTTTATGCTAGAGCTCTTACGGATATGTACTAGCTTAAGCTCTGGATGGGTCTTATCTCCGGTATAACAGGTAACAGTACCAAGGCGGAATACTCTTTCCATAAAACTTCGTGTCAGTCTTACATCTTGGACTTTATACATATACGCATCATCCTCAACTAAAGTTAAAAAGCCACTTTGTATGTTGATTTTATCTGGTCCAATGCGATATGTAACAAAGTGCAATGGTAAACCAAACAACTTTGTACGTTTCTTTTCCTTGAAAACTACTTCCATGTTAAACTCCCCCACTAAAATATACTTACACTAAAACTACACTATTTCAATTTAATGATTGCAGTTTTCTCATCCTTTGAAATTATGAGATTCGCTGTTTTCATCTCTTGTTTTTTAGGCACTTCAAAGATCACGATAGCTTCTTTGGTTTCTTTGCCTCCAATTTCTAAATCAATATAGCGCAAATCATTTAGTATAAAAGTTAACTGTGGTTTCACTATTGTACCCATATCGATATCTAACTGATACTGAATCTCTGCATCTGTTAATTGAAGCTTTGTAGCATTCTTTGATGTGTTCTTTACATTGAACTTAATTACCATCAATTGCTTACCCTTGGAAGCATCTAAGGAAAAATACTCATCCGAAAAACTATTTACCATATCATAACCAGTGTATTCTATTGTTATATTCTTAATCCCAATTACTTCAGTAAAATCCGCATTCGCCTGCACATTGGATCCCGTCTGATAACCACTGTTATTTCCCTTATTCGATACCGTACTAGGCTTTTCAGGACTAGTCGGAGTTGGGGTTATGGTAGGTACCGGGGTTGGCGTAGGTGATGGTTCAATTAATGCTTGGTCATAAGACCTTTGTTGACTTAATAATACCCCTGCTAAATATTCCGCAACAATATTATTTTCATTTTCCGTTAGCCGAATTGAGCTGGCACAACCGGTTAATCCAAACATAGAAACTACTGCTAAAGATAGCAATAATCTTTTTTTCAACATATCTCCTCCTTATGGAAGTAAATTCTATATTTTTTATCACTCAATTGCTTCTCTCATCATACCACTTTTTTCCCAATTCGGCAACGAAATTCAATGTTATGCTGTGATATCTAATTCAAACCAAAATTCAACACCATTTGAGTGGTTGACAACACCACATTCTTTGTTGTGCGCATTCATAATAGCCTTTACGATGGATAAACCGATACCATTTCCACCATATTCCCGTGTTCTTGCTTTGTCAACCTTATAGAACTTAATCCATACTTTTTCTAAATCCTCTTCTGGAATTAATTCACCAGTATTAAAAACTGCTACACGAACTACATTCTCCATATGAATCAATTTGATCTCAACTATTTTAGCACCATCTGCATGATTGATTGCATTGCTTACATAATTCGTCACAACTTCTTCAATCATGTACTCATCTGCCCACACATAACATGGCTGTTTTTCCTCAAAGATTACCCTAATCTCTTTTTGCTTGCATAGGATATCTGTCGATTGAATCACAGAGTTAATAAGTGAGATAACATCAAAACGAATAATTTCCGGTTGATTGTTACCAAATTCTAATTGGTTCAAACTGAGTAGTTTTTTTACCATCTTATTCATCTTCATTGCTTCATCAATAATAACTTCACAATAAAATTCCCTACTCTGTTCATCCTCCGAAATATTATCTTTGAGTCCTTCTGCATACCCTTGTATAAGAGCGATTGGTGTTTTAAGTTCATGAGTGACGTTTGATAAGAATTCCTTCCTCATCTCGTCAATTTGTACTTTATGTTCAATATCGGATTGTAATTCAATATTCGCAACCTTTAATTCAGAAATTGTTTGTTCTAATTTTTCAGAAAGCAGATTTATACTATTCCCAAGCTGCCCAATTTCATCTTGAGACTTTCCTTCATACTTCGCATTAAAATCCAGGTTTGACATCTTCTTGGCGATGTTTTCCAGTACTAAAATAGGTTTCGTGAAACTTCTGCTAATAAAGAACATAACTATCGTACCAACAACAGTTACAAAAATTCCGACATACGCTAAGAAATTATTTGATATCGCAGAACTCGCCTGAAGATTTTCCATGTTAGTTCGTATGAATACTAAAAATCCAGTATCTAATACTCCAATCAAGTCAATGTAATTCGTCTGCATCAATGCATCATGTTGGATAAAAATATCGTATTTATTATCAACGGATTTAATCCATTTCATTTTATCAATCATTGTATCTGACGTATTTCCGTATAAGTATGCTTTCATTGATTTCTTAACACGTTGAGTGTCACGATCAGTTCCGTTCGATCGATATACCAGCCCTACATCAATATTAGCATTCATTGTGATATATGCGCTAGCATTGTTTTTCGAAATCATACTATCCATCATTACTAATTGCTCTGGAGTTAAACCTTTTTGACTGCTCTCATTGAAAGTATTATTAATCTCATAAAATACTGAATCCAAAGATTTTATCTTACTATACTGATAGTAATCAGTCAAAAAGGATTTATTTAATGCCCAACACAAAAATATCGTTAAAGCTATTGATATGGTAAGTAAAAAAGTTATTTTTAGTCGCAAGGAATGTTTCATTATACCACCTCGAATTTATATCCCATCCCCCAGATGGTTTTGATATAATCGCCCTTATCTCCCATTTTACTGCGGAGCTTTTTCACGTGAGTATCAATGGTTCTTGCATCCCCAAAGTAATCGTAATTCCATACATTATTTAAAATCTTTTCCCTAGATAAAGCAACTCCTCTATTGGTTATAAAATAAGTTAATAGTTCAAATTCTTTGACGCTAAGATCAATCGTAACATCATCTATCTTAACTTCATGCGCTGCTTTATCTATTACAATACCACCAATTTCCATAGTTTCATCCGAAGTTTGTATTGTTCGACGCACAATGGCTTCTACACGTGCAACTAAGATTTTAGGACTAAATGGTTTTGAAATATATTCATCCACACCTAGTTCAAACCCTAACAATTCATCTTTCTCATCACTTTTTGCAGTAAGCATAATGATTGGGATCTTAGAATATTTACGGATTTCTCTACATACTTGCCATCCATCCATCTTTGGCATCATCACATCTAGAATAATTAAGGAAATATCTTTTTGCTCAAAGAATATATCAACTGCCTGCTCTCCATTCTCTGCTTCTAATACGTCATAATTACTACGAGAAAGGAAATCCTTTACTAATTTACGCATCCTGCTTTCATCATCTACTACTAAAACTTTTAAGCGTTCCATTTCGTACCTCCACCCTTTTCTACAGCATAGCAAATATCTATGTAGAATTTGTGAAAACCTTAAACTTAGTTTTCTTTCTCTTGCAGTGCTTTTTCATTTTCAAGTATAGCGTTTTCTCTTTCAAGTATAGCGTTTTCTCTTTCTGTCAATTCCTTCTCCCATACGGAATACTTAGTTCGAATCTTCACCTCAGCATCTATAGGGGAATTATTACCTAGTAACACAGATACAAACATTCCAATTATGATTACGATTAAAAAAGCATTGATAATACGCAGATTTCTTAATTTCCCTTGTAATACATCTTTTTTTGCTTGTTTTTGTCCTTCGGACATCTGTTGAAAAGATGCGCTACGTACATAAGAACCCTTTTTCATCTCTGTTGGTACTGTTACAAATACCGGGCTTACCGCTTTATCAGAGAATGCATTTAGTTCTTTTTGTACTTCTCTAAGAAAATTGATACCAGTCGGAGTAACAAAGGATTGCTTTTCTATTAATCCTTCATATAGTTTTTTCAGCTTTTCTCTATCCTTAAAGTCAGTTCTGCTTTTAATATAAGCAATCGATTCAGCTTCCTTCTTAGCTAAATCCATCTCTTTCACAGTTGCATAACCATATCCATCAAATTCAAACAATCCCTATTCCCCCTTCTTTATAAAATGTAACTTATATTTCCTGCAAGAATCTCCTTAATCAACTTCAGAAATATTAATATTTTCTATCACGACTGGAGTCTTAGGCGTTCCTTGATCGTCAGCCTTCTCGGTTTCTGCAATAGCATCTAATACATCAAATCCTTCGATAACTTGTCCAAACACAGTATGTTTCTTAGTTAACCATGGGGTTCCTCCATAGGTTAGAAATTGATTTAATTCACTTGATGATAAACTTACACCATATGCCTTTTGTACATAATCTATAAAGGATAAATCATAATATTCCTTTGCTAGATCCTTTAAACGATTGACCTGCTCAGAATCAGCTTGCACAATAAAGAACTGACTACCATTCGTATTCGCTCCGCTATTCGCCATACAAAGCGCACCACGGAAAGGATATAAGTCATTAGAAAATTCATCTTCGAATGGCTCACCATAGATACTTTCACCACCAAAACCTGTTCCCAGTGGATCGCCACCTTGAATCATAAAATCCTCAATGATACGATGAAACGTAACTCCATCATAATATCCATCCTTTGCATGTGCTACAAAGTTCTCGACTGCTTTTGGAGCTTCCTTCCCAAATAATTTTATCTTAATCGTGCCGAAGTCTTTTACATTGATTTCGGCTATTGTATCACCTTTCTTAACATCTTTAAACTGATATAATTTTTTTGCTTCTTTGGTAAGGGTTGGTTCCTCTACTACACCTCCATTATTTGACTCCTCTTGTGTAATGGATGATGATCCCTCATTATTTCCTTTATTTTTTAAACCACATCCAATTAAACTAATCGCCATGGCTCCACATAATATCATAATTCCTAATTTCTTATGCATGGTTTTCTCCCTTAATTTTTTCTTATATTAGTATCATAATGTTTGGTTAACATAGTTTCAAAAGTAATTATATTTTCGATTTTTACTTTTGTATCGTATCATATTTTGTTGGAAAATACAACGGAAGCAAAACAGTTGCTTAATCCATACACTAATGGTAGAATAATTTCCATATGAGTACATATTTAATTGATGTACAAAAGCAATTGGTTACCATTCTAAGAATTCCCTCGATTCCTAGTTTTCATGCTAATATATTTTGAAGGAGTTTTAATCTAGTTAGATGGTTAATCAGAAAGAATTCGAATTTCTTTCTACCACGGAGGTATGAATGTCAAAATTATATTTTAAATACGGTTGCATGAATAGCAGTAAATCAGCAAATCTTCTGATGATTCGCCACAATTATGAGGAGCAGGGATTTAATGTTTTATTATTAAAACCTTCCATAGATGACCGAGAAGGAACATCAATTATTAAGTCAAGGATTGGAATTGAAGCAGAGTGCATTATGGTTATGCCATCAGATTCTATAAAAGAAATCTTACAAAAACATCCTTCTGATATCATTATGGTTGATGAAGCTCAATTTCTTACCAAAGATCAGGTTGATGAGCTATATGATATTTCCTTTCATAACAATGTCTTATGTTTCGGTTTGTTGACGGATTTTCAACAACATCTTTTTGAAGGAAGCCAAAGATTGATTGAACTTGCTGAGAGCTTACAGGAAATCAAAACCGTTTGTTCCTGTGGTCGTAGAGCTACGATGAACGTTCGCTTTGACGAACATGGTAATGTTATTACTCGTGGAGAACAAGTTGAAATTGGAGGAAATGATAAATATAGGGCAATGTGTAAATATTGCTATAATAATTTAAAGATAAAACAAGAGAAACATTGATTATAAAATATGTATTCTTAGGAAATCTAATTCACCATATGTTTCTGTAACCATAAGTGTTAGGGTATGCAAATTTTTCGCATCCCTAACATTTTTTTATTTATGACAAAGAAAGTTCGCAATGCTTTCTTTTTCTTGTTCCAGTCAAAGCGGATATTCGCGATCCACTTACGCTACCAACTCTACCTCATTGCTAATACGTGGCATTTTAAAACAGGAACTTCCTACTGAAGCAGGAAGTCCTTACCCCCGCTTAAAGAAACGGAGGACTTCCCTGATGAGGTTAAATAATTTTTTACATAAAAAAAAGAACAAAAAGATATTAATACAATCTTTTTATCCTATATAATGATTTTCAGAAACAATTAACAGATATAGCAAATAATCATTTCGATGATTTATACAACATGAACTACAAAAAAATAAAAACCCTAGTAAACACTAAGGTTCAAGAGTGGAGATGACGGGAGTTGAACCCGTGTCCAAAAGCCCTTCCATTGTACTTCTACAAGTTTAGTTGATCTTTTGACATTCCCTACGTCAGACTCGAATCAACACGATTCTGATTTCAGTAGCTTCATGTTACGCCCGCATACTCAAAGCTTTGTATGTGTCGTTTCCTACATAGTCGATGCCTGGGTCTTAAAGTATAGGTGCTCTAAGTCAGACAGCTGCCATTAGGCAGCGTATGCTAAATTATCGTTAGCGTTTATATTTATTTTGGATTTAACGCATTCCTACGACTTGCTTCTCCAATTTCAAAACCCCTGTCGAAACCGGTACATCCCCAAATAATTACAATACCTATTTTGAGGTGTGAGTTGATTATAGTATAGTATTTACTATTTGTCAATAGATAAAATAACGGCTGCAGTTTTTCGTTTTATCGAAGACTGCAACCGTCATATGTATGAATATACTTTGGGGGCTAAATTAGTTATTGAATACTTTCCATGTCCATTAATTTGTCATGGAATTCAGGAATTCTTAAGTCAGTTATCACTTACACAGCCAACCAAAACATCAAGTGATGCATTTTCCATCCTGCAATATTCTTGTTCACCATATAGGTTACCCGTTTATTGCTTACCACTGCCCAACCTAATAACAAATCACATTGCTTTTGATAAAGCAGATTATTAACTCTTAAGATAAATTCCTCTTCCTGTTTTGTTACTATTCGTTACATGTTTTGATGATTTCTAAAATGAAGTTTGAGTAGTCCTCTTCCTGACATTTTTTAGTCATTTATCAGATAAATATTCATCCCCTCAAGGTTAACACCATGGTTTTATATTGTCCGGAATTGGTTCCACATCATGATCAACATAGGTTTCCCCAACATCAGTGAAATGAACGATAAAGTTTCGTATGTAATATACTACTGTAAATATTTAATATTTCTTTTACAGTCTTTTAACAACCCTTAGTTGTCCTAATCATGATGTCTCCTATCTTGCTGTAATTATAAGTTAGTAATCATATTCATGATAAAGAAAGTGTAGCAATTAATTTTACATCATAACTTAACTGGTAAGTTTACAATAAGACCCGCTTTATCGCATAATTGAATTTGATTTGTAGATTCAACATTATTTGATACTGATGCAAAACACAATAAATTACTTGCCAATACAACTACTGATAAGATTACTAATAATTTTTTCCCCATATCCATTCTCCTAATTTTATAATTTGATTGATTTAATGATTTCCTTTATGTTATATTGAGTTTAGCATATAATATATGCCATGGATATTGACAAGTATGTCACATTGGGGTGATTTAAATTTATCTTTTTGTTATATTAAGTTTAGTATAATATTTATATCTTGAATATTGACAAGTATGTCACATTGAGGTGATTTAATGATAACAGCTACATTTGGTGCTTTATTAAAAGAAATTAGAAAAACAAATAATATGACGCAAGTAGATACATGTAAAGATATATGCTCTTTAAGGCAATATGTGCGAATTGAAAATAATATTTCAGAACCTTCGATGTATCTAGTTCAGTTACTTTCCCATCGTTTAAATTACGACCTTATCGCTTATTATAAACTTATTTACTGCGATCAAACATTGCAAGCAAATACAATTAAAACTGAAGCAGATGTCTTGATCCGAGGTGGTCAGTATGATGAGTTAGAGAAACTTATAGATAGAATTGAATATTATCCTGAATTTAAAAAAGGTGAAAATCTTCAGTTCATATACTATTATAAGTCGTTATGTGCTCATAACAAAAGCGAGTATAACCAAGCAGTACAATATTGTATTAGTGGATTACATATTGAAGACCCAATTTTTAGCAAAAATCATTTATATGGTAAAATTTCCTCATGTATTGGTTTGAATTTATATCATAATCTTGGGTGTTATCTTAATGAATTAGGGAAATTAGATTTATCTATAGAAATATGGAATAAGATATTAATCGACATCGAAAAAAAAGTAGCATTAAACTTTTCTTATTATCAATCTTCAATAGAATTTGTAAAGCAACTATATTTATCGACTTCCTATAATATGGGTACACAAAAATCTGAATTAGAGGAGTATAAATTAGCTCTAAATTATTTTGATAAAGGAATTGTTTTTGCAAATAAAAATAATTGCTCTTATTACTTGACTAATATAGTTAGACAAAAAATGCGTGTGTTATATACACTCAAACAATATAATGAAGCAAGAGCCTCTTACGATATCTGTATGGGGCTATACTTATTACAGGGAGATATAAATGAATTAAAGAGCTGTGAGGAAATTATGAAGGAAGATTATCCAGAGTTATCAAAAATAAAAATGTACGAATAGTAAAGTTCCATGAAACAAAATAGTAAAGGTTCCATAAAACAAAAAACGTATAATCCTATCAGTCTGGGATTATACGTTTTTTGTTATGTTTTAAATCATAAACAATTATCTCGGTAATGGCACCTGATACATCGCCTCATGCACCTCATCTATTATACTCATCAAACTTTCAGTACTAAACGGTTTTGAAACAATATTCGTTATCCCAAGATTGTATGCCTCTCTCATCTTTGATTCATTTACTGTTCCAGATAATATAGCAACATACGGCGAATCTGTCTCTTTTTCCATTAAGTACCGAACAATATCTAAGCCATTTTCATGTTCCAATTTTGTTTGTGAGTTTGTACTTAAATTCAGATCAAGAAAAATAAGATCTATCTTTTCCTCGTCTAAGATTTTAACTGCCTCTTCATAGGTTCCAGCATCAAACATATATAAATTTCTATACTTGCTTAAACTAGTTTTTATACCGATTCGAATAAAAGCCACATCATCAACAATTAATATATTCAAGTCTGTCACCTCATTTCATAAAAATTCATTTTCTTATTAAAGTTATTTATAATACTATAATAGCAGAAAAACATAAATAATTCAATTGCATTTCCTTTATCTTTCTTCTTGAGATAACCACCGAGCGATTCATACACCTTAAATTCTTAAGAAGCAGAGTCTACATGTTTCCAATGTTAGGCTCTGCTTCCATTTATCTTACTAGATTAGTCAATTAATTCCTCTGGCATATCATCCTGACCTAAGATCCAAAATAGGCATTGGCCAGAAAGTGCCTCTGCAATTGCTACAAATGTCGTTACCGCTGATAATAAAATCTTTGTCATAAATATAACCTCCTTTATTAATTATAAATTAAAGTACAAGTTCATTTTATCATTCCTTACATAATTTAACAAGTGGTTTTTTGGATACTTTTGCATATTTAATTATATTCTATCATGTTGTACTTTGAAAATCTTGTACACCATTGGAGTAGTTAATAATAATATTAATAACATCGAGAATAAGCACATACTATAAATTTCCATCCAAAGAAAACGAATTAAAAAGGTAAGTACCATAGCAATAAAAAATTTAAATTTCATCTCTTTCTTTTCTACCATCTTACGAATCGGCCTTGCAGCTGTCCCTTGTGGTACATATCGATACCATAAAAAAAGATTAATCAACCATAAAATTATCTCTAGCTGAATTGTTAATGGTACTAATTTGGTAATCACAATGATAGCACCTACCAATAGTAAGGAACTAAAAAAACATACCAGATAATTCTTAACATGTATACCACCAGAGTTACTCCGATATAACTTGAGCACAATCATTGCAATCACAGCTTCTTCCAAACAATGAAACCAAAAAAGAATAAACGCAATTAGAAGCGAAAAAATCAAGCTGCGTAGAAAATTTTTTGTTTGGTAAACTGCACGTTTAGCTCTTATAGGTTCATACCCCTTAGTTGTCATTAATAATTGCTCTAAATCATTGTAAGTAAAATGATTCAATTATACAGCCTCCTTTAAACTATGTAACAAATTACGTTCCTTAATCTGAAGTACACTAATTATTTATGGTTAGTCGTATCTCATATTCTCCTTTGTTATCCGTAATATCGTAATTAATTTTCTTATTTTTTCTTACCATTTCCTCAATATTTCTTAGACCAATATGTTTTGATGTTCCATACTTTAATAACTTACCGTTTTCATCATAGTTCTTGAAATTCTTAGTAGTAAATTCAAATCGATCATCATCAAATTTTAGATTGATATAAACCGTCTTGTCCTTAGTAAAGTGTGCAGCTTCAATCGCATTATCTACAATAATGTTGATTAGATCAATAAATATTTTGGAATTTATTTCAACATCGCTACTACCATCATAAGTAACCTTTAAATTCACACCTAATTCCCTAGCATAATCTTGTTTTATACTTAATATTGATGCTACCACAGTGTTTGGGATATTAATATATTTTAACTTATAGTTTATTTTATTTTTATTATCCCAATCCAGTAAGTCTTTTAAAACTACACGGACATCCTCAATTTTTAGCTCTTCACAATTCACAAAGAAGTTCACAGCCTGCATCATGTTATTGTAGCTATGACCAAAGTAGTTTATATTCTCAACAAAATCCTGATGGATCTCGTTTAATTTATTTCTCTCTTCAATTTGTCGATTCCTATAACTCGTAATAACAGATTCATAGTAGGTTAATAAAAAAATTGTTGAGACAAGAAGTATTGTAAAACAGATTAACAAAAATGATTCATTACTAATTCCTTGTTTTTCATAAATATCTGCCCCCACAACAGCAAACATTACCAAAAGGAATAATGTTACTCCAAACTTGATGTATTTTACAAATCTTTGGGCTCTTTTCGTTTTCGTTTCACAATATCTTATTACTTTATCATAGAAATTATCTTGATTTATCCACATATAAATGGCCAATATCACCATACCAATCATATACATTCCTTGACAAATATCAAGATGAACTTGTTTCGGTAACGTTATATTTAATAAACTAAATACAGCATTAGTAATTAATAGAGCTAAAATCTGTAATACAACAATTACAACAGTTATTAAAAATCCGGTAGTTAAAGACACTACAAAATTGCGTTGATATAAATAATAAGTTAATATAATGATAAAAACTAAAGGTAAAAATTGCATAAGTATTTCACCAATATAAAAAGGAATCTCTATATTAATCTTTGTTTTATAATATGACATACAAAATAAAGCAGCTGTATATCCTGCGAATCCGTAAATTCCTTTTTTACGAAATAAAGAGCGTACAAAAAATGCTACTACTAGACAATCTAGTAATAAAAGAATTGAATCATGCATATGTAATATCCCCACCTTTAATTTCTAATCCCCTAGCGCTTTGATACATTACTCTATTTCTATATTCTACCTTTTTTAAACATTTTTGTCAAAACAATAACTGGCATTTTCAAAATTATTTTCTAAATTAATTCATATTGATTTTCCCTTATTTTGTAATTGACTTCTCATCTTTACTATGCTATAGTAATAGGGTAATATAAATGCGATTTTGATTCACATATTTTTGTAAGTCATTAACATTTAATGATTTACAAAAATATGTGATTTTTTTATGAGCTATCACTCGTAAGCATTAAGTGCAGTCGCTTTTAGTTTTAGACAGTAAGGTTACTGTAAAGTTTCTTTATTGTTCACAAGACAGCATGCTGTCAAATATTCAATATTTTAGGAGGTATCTTATGAACAAGGGTACAGTTAAATGGTTCAATGCACAAAAAGGATTTGGTTTTATCACAAACAGCGAAACTGGTGAAGATGTTTTCGTACATTTTTCCGGTATTGCAGCAGATGGCTTTAAGTCTTTAGACGAAGGTCAGAATGTAACTTTCGAGATTACTAAAGGCGCTCGTGGTATGCAGGCAACTAACGTTAACATTGCATAATCGAATAAAGATTTAATAAAGTGTCTTCGTCTTCAAGCAATTTTACTTGAAGGCGAAGACACTTTGTCTTTACGATCACATTTCACCTTGCTGAGCAAATAGCGAGTAAGCATCATACGAAAAAGAGCAAACCGTATCTGGTTTGCTCTTTTTTGGCTCTACATCAAGTACTGGAGCATGATTGATAAGAATCATACCCCAAGACTGACATAAAGCCTTTGTTTTATAATAAAGAAAAGTTAACGAAGCGTACTTTTTCTTGTTGTAAATATATTTCATAATTATAATGCTACATGCTACAAAATTCTATTATCATTATTCTTGCATAGCTGCAACAATCCCAGGAATCAACTGTTTCTTTCTTGATACCACACCATCTAACTTATAGCTATTGGAGACTTCCTTAACATGGAAAGCACTCTCAACCACTTGCTTTGCCATGGAACCAACACATAGTAATTCCGTTGATTCTCTGATAATATTCGTCAACATAAAGAAAATCATATCTACTCCATGCTCTTCTCTTGCCTTCTCAAGATATGGATACAAACGGTCCTTGATTTCTGAAAGCTCTAAAGCATTTAAAGAGTTAATTTGTCCTACGCCAAAGGTTGTATCTCCTACAGAGAAATCTTTATAGTCTTGATAAAAAATTTCATCTGCTGATTTTGACTTGAGATTACTTCCTGCCTCAAAGATCTCTCCTGCAAATTCTGTCACATCAACTCCTGCAATCTTTGCAAGATTTTCTGCTGCCTCTATATCAAACTTAGTACATGTTGGTGAACGATACATTAATGTATCTGAAATAATAGCCGCACATAGAAGTCCAGCAATCGATGGTTCTATCTCAACATGATTTTCACAGTACATCTGATAAACAATCGTCGCTGTACAGCCAAGCGGTTGATTTCGGAAAAATACTGGCTTCATTGTCTCAATGGTACCTAGACGATGATGATCAATGATTTCTAAGATTTCTGCGTCTTCAATTCCATCCACTGCCTGATCTTTCTCATTATGATCCACCATGATTACTTGTTTTCTTTCCATATTCAATAAGTTACGTCTCGAAATCATACCACGATAATTACCTTTATGGTCAAGAATAGGGAAATCACGATTTTTCTGCTTTGCCATTACTGTCTTTATCTCGTCAACGTATGCATCCGTACGGAAGGTGATTAAATTATCTCGAATCATAAATTGACTAATTGGCATACTTTGGTTCATTAATCTTGCTACCGTATACGTATCATGTGGTGTACTAATAATCGTACAACCTCTTTCCTTGGCTAGTTTCATGATAGTCATAGAAACTTTAGCACCCTCACATACTACGATACAACCTGCCTTCATCTCAATTGCACAAAGCTGAGACTCGTAACGGTTTCCTAGAATAACCAAATCATGCTCTTCTATATAATCTTCCATTAAGTCTGGATTAGCAGCGGCAATTAACACCTTTCCTTGCTCAAAGATTGCATGTTCGTCACCAACCAAAAGAGTACCTTCGAGTGTTTCTAAGATATTAATGTAAGGTGTCTTTGCTTCAGCCAGAATACCATTATCATATACTTCCATATAAGATGTTGTGATGTCACCAATCGTAATAATACCCTCTAATTTATCTTTATCCGTAATCGGAAGAGTTACGACATTATTTTTTCTCATTAAACTCCATGCCTTTTTTAAAGACAAGGTACTATTAACACCTTCTGTTTCTCTAATCTCGATATCACGAACTTGTGTCCTAACATCAGCAACATATTCCGGTGGTGTTACTTTAAATCGTTCCAGGATATATTGTGTTTCCGAGTTAATCTGTCCTGCACGTTTTGCAACATAGTTATCACCTGTTAATTTACGTTTTAACGCTGCATAAGAGATTGCGGAACAGATGGAATCGGTATCCGGGTTCTTATGGCCAATTACTGTTACTTTTTTCGCATTTGTTATCATATATTTCCTCCTGCTAGAGATTCTTTACCTTAAAGTCTTTCTCTGCTTCTCTTTTCTGATCTTTCTTTGCAATATCCTGTCGCTTGTCATAGAGTTTCTTACCTCTAGCTACTCCGATTTCCATCTTTACTAAACTATCTTTTAGATAAATAGTTAATGGAACCAGTGTATATCCTTTTTGCTGGATTTGACCAACAATTTTATTTATCTCAAATTTATGAAGCAAAAGCTTTTTAACGCGCAATGGATCTTTATTAAATATATTTCCCTTTTCATATGGGCTTATATGCATGTTATAAATATATACCTCTCCGTTTTCAATACGCATAAAGGATTCTTTGATACTGCATTTTCCCATACGTAGAGATTTTACTTCGGTGCCATGCAATACGACACCAGCTTCATACGTATCCTCTATGAAATAGTCGAATCTGGCTTTTTTATTATTTGCTATTAGCTTAATACCTTCTTTTGCCATGTCCTATTCCCCCTTGATTCTTTTTATTCTTCGATGCGATTTGCTCTTCCAACGATAGAAAAGTTAATCGTTCGCATCAATTTGTCAGTATCCTCAACTCGGATAACGACTGCCTCTCCCAATTTATAGGTTCTCTTGGTATGCTCTCCCGTTAGCAGATAATGTTCTTCATCATAAATATAATAATCATCATGCATATCTGCAAGGCGTATCATACCTTCTACTGTATTCGGAAGTTCCACATACATACCCCAAGAAGTAACTCCTGAGATTACTCCTTCAAAGGTTTGCCCAATAAATTGGCTCATATACTCAACTTTTTTAAGTTTTTCTACTTCTCTTTCAGACTCATCCGCCCGACGCTCTGCTAAACTTGATTGCTTAGCTACCCCATTTAATATACTCTCGTAATGATTGATTCGTTTTTCTTTTAATCCTCCGCGTAGATTTTCTTTTATGATTCTATGAATCTGAAGGTCAGGATAACGTCTGATTGGAGAAGTAAAATGACAATAGTATTTGGTGGACAAACCAAAATGTCCATCACAGGACGTGGTGTACTTTGCCTGCTTCATACTACGAAGTGTCAGTCTACTAATTAATGCTTCCTCTGGTTTTCCATCAATCTTAATTAATAATTTCTGTAATTCCTTTGGATGAATTTCCTCCTGCCCGATTCGCATGGTATAACCAAAATTATTGATAAAGACACTAAGTTTTTGAATCTTTTCTATATCTGGATTCTCATGCGTACGATAGACAAACGGTAACTCCTGCCAGAAGAAATCTTCTGCAACAGTTTCATTGGCAATTAACATAAAATCTTCAATGATCTTCGTTGCTTTATTTCTTTCATATGGTTTAATCTCTGTTGGTCTACCATCAGAATCTAATATAATCTTGCTTTCCGGAAAATCAAAGTCAATGGAACCGCGCTTTCTACGCTTTTCACGAAGTATATTTGCTAATTCTAACATTAATTCAAACATTGGAACAAGCTCTTTATACTCCTCTATCTCAGCTTCGTCATGATCCTCTAAGATTTTTTTCACAGAAGTATAGGTCATTCTTCGGTCAACATTTATTACCGTTTCTGCAATTCGATGACCAACCACATTTCCTTTTTCATCGATCTCCATCATGCAAGATAATGCAAGGCGGTCACTGCCTGCATTTAAAGAGCATATACCATTTGATAATTTGTGTGGAATCATCGGAATTACTCTGTCTACTAAATATACACTGGTCCCTCTCTTAAGCGCTTCCTTATCAAGTGGAGAATCTTCGGTAACATAGTTACTAACGTCTGCAATGTGTACACCTAATTGATAGATATCACCTTTCTTAGATAATGTGATTGCATCGTCTAAGTCCTTAGCATCTTCGCCATCTATGGTTACGGTTTGTAGATTTCTAAGATCTACTCTTCCGCCAATCTCTGCACTGCTTACTTCTTCTCCAATACGCTCTACCTGTTTCATTACTTCGTCTGGAAATTCAGTTGGCAATCCATTTTCTAATATAACCGATACAACATCAACACCAGGATCGTTGATATGACCGATAATTTTTATAATCTTGCCCTCTGGATTTTTTGTTTCGCTACCGTAATCCGTTAGCTGAACTAATACTTTATGACCATTTACTGCACCTTTGGTATGTTCCTTCGGAATAAAAACATCGCTGTTAAACTTTGTATTGTCAGCAATAACAAAGCCAAAGTTCTTGCTTCTTTGGAAGGTTCCTACAAGTTCAGTTACATTTCTCTCTAGGACACTGATAACCGCACCCTCTCTTCGTCTTCCGCTTTGTTCCTCAAAGATAGCTATCTGTACACGGTCTTTGTTCAAAGCACCTTTGGTTTCGCTCTCTGGGATAAAGATATCTTCTTCATCTTCTTCCCCCTCTATTTTAACAAATCCAAAGCCTCTTGTGGTACCAGAAAATATTCCCGTTTTTATATTACCATTCGTTTCTTTGTATCTTCCATTCCCATCTAACATAATCTTCCCATCAGATATCAGGGAATCCATTACTATTTTCAAATCGTCTCTCTCATCCTTTGGAACTTGAAGTAAACTTGCAAGTTCACGAAATTTCATTGGACGATAGGATTTATCTGTTATGACTTGTAACAATAACTCTTTTTTATTATTCAATATTTCTTTTTCCATTCTAACTCCCATCTATGTGCTTTAGCACACTCATAAATCAAGATGTTGAAAACTTCTTTTCGTTTCTTACTCTGTTCCAGAATTTGATTTTCGTATCATAATTAATGATTTG